>DEPC01000048.1 GCA_002358555.1 Hungatella sp. UBA3402
AATATGTTATTCCCTCTGTATTGTCCTTTGCATTATCAGGGATTTATGCGATTGTAGATGGTTATTTTGTTGGAAATAGTATAGGCGATATAGGACTTTCAACTATTAATATCGCCTACCCAATCGTTGCCATCATTCAGTCATTAGGTACAGGGATTGGCATGGGAGGAGCAATTTATTATTCTATCAATATGGCAGAAAAAAAGGAAACTAGGGCCAAAGAATTTATGGCAGGTGCTTTATGGATGCTAATTATTTCGAGTATCATTTTGACATGTTCGATTTTCTTCTTAAATAAACCTCTTTTAAGAATATTAGGTGCAAATGGGCAACTGCTTTCTTTAGGTGAGGAATATATCTCCATTATTGCCTTAGGTGCAGGGTTTCAAGTGATTAGTACAGGATTAATTCCATTTATCCGTAATCATGGAGGCTCCTTTTATGCAATGGTTTCCATGATTACAGGTTTTATCACAAATATTATCCTTGATTATCTGTTTGTATGGGTATTTGAGCAGGGTGTTGAGGGTGCAGCATTAGCTACTGTTATTGGGCAGAGTGCAACTATGCTTATTGCCATAATTTATTTATGGAATAAAAAACTGTTTACATTAAATATTGCGATTTCAAAGATGGGAATTGTGTCATTAAATATTATAAAAATCGGGATTGCTCCCTTTGGTCTTGCCATGACCCCCAACATAGCTTTGATTATTATAAATCGTTTTTCTATGTTCTATGGAGGGGAACAGGCTATTGCCACCTATGCATGTATGGAATATATTATGTGTATTATATATCTGATTTTGCAAGGTGTGGGCGATGGAAGCCAGCCATTACTCAGCCAGCATTATGGTAAACGAAATTTTGATAAGTTAAATAATATACAAAAGTTAGCATATGGATTTTCCCTCTTTCTATCTGTCATTGGTTGTATCATGATATATGTGACAAGAGAGAATCTTGGAATATTATTTGGTGCTTCAAATGAAGTAACTATAGAAATTGCAAAGATAATCCCTATTTTTTTAGTTTCTGTGCCCTTTATTGCTATCAATCGTATTACAACTGCAAATTTTTATGCAACAGAAAAAACTATATTTTCCTATATTTTAACCTTTTTAGAACCAATCCTTATGTTAGTCCTCATGATTATTTTACCACCTTTATTTGGCGGACAGATAATGATTTGGTGGAGTACTGTTTTCGCAAGAATTTTATCAGCCATTTTAGCTTTAGTCTTAAAACAAGGGGTGGATAAACAAGAATACAAGAAATTAGGAGTCATCTGCTAAAGACAAAATCTTTCTGAAAAATGTTAATTACTATAAATGAGCAATTCCAGAAAGTTGCACAACAAATCCGTGTTTTGTCCTTCATTTGCGGACAAATCAATGATAAAATTTTAAATTTGTCGTTATAAAACAAACAAATTAGTGCAATATTTAAAATTTGCTCATTTATAGTTAATTAACTAAAAAATTCAAAGTTTGACTTAGAGCGTGTCTGAAAGACAAAGATGATTATCGTTCTTCCATGGCATGAACCAATTCCACAATCAGTTCGTGAGTAGGTGCTGGAACACCGCATTTTTTAGAAGCACGGACAACAGAGCCACTGATAGTATTTACCTCTGTCTTTCGGCCATTCTTTAAGTCAGCACAGATGGAGGTGATTCCTTCTGGAGAGTTCACAGAAGTCAACCTCACCTTCTCGGTAATCTCGGCCTCATCTGCTTCAAGTCCCAGTCCGTGGGCTACTTCCACAGCCTCATGAATCAGCCTCTTAGTAATAGTCCAAGCATGTATATTGTCAGCAATAAAGCCCATGGGAACCTGGAGTACACCAGTAACTGCACTTAAAGATACATTAGTAAACAGTTTATTCCAGATAAGTTGCTGGATGTTCTCGTGGACATAACCCATAAATCCACAGGAATCCAGCACTTCTTTTAACTTTGGCAGGAATCCTTCGACATCCTCCACCAACATACCAATGTTAGTCTTTCCAGTACCGCCACGCCGTACATAGCCAGGAGATAGTACTGCTCCATTATCTTCTGTGGTGCCAATGACGATATGGTTCTGAGGAACAAATTCTCCTAAGAGATCTTCATGTCCAGAGCCATTCTGTAAAGTCATCAGATAAGTATTCGGTCCAATGATGCCTTGATTATTCGTAAGGGCAGCCTTAGAAAATAAAGCCTTTACAAACAGAATTACCAGGTCCATAGGCTCTTGTCCTTCAGTTGAAGTAAGGGCAGTTGGATGGTAAATTATGTCTTCGCCATTTTCCTGCAGCTTCAGACCATCCTTGTTAATCTGGTCAACTACTGCCTGGTTGGTATCAATTAAAAACACTTCATGATGTAACGATAAATGTCCACCATAGATGGAGCCCATTGCTCCAGCACCGATTACTGCTATTCTCATAAGAATATCCTTCCTTCCAGATTATCTGGAGAACTCAGCCAGTCCTTCGATTGCATATGCACGAACTGGACAGGAATCTGCGCCTATAATGGGCAGTGCTGCAAAGGACATGAAGAATGTATCTGTGCTCAATTCTTCCAGGTTTTTTAATACCTCAAGAAACGTGATATCAACTTCCATCAAAATATCATGGAATGGTTTAACATCTTCTTCACAGTTCTCAATGGAAACACCATCTCCAAATCCTACACATTTTACTTTATGGTTGCGGAACCACCAAGCAGAATCCGCATTGATAAACAGACGCTTATCCTCTGGACTATTGGTCTTTGGAGTGAAAGGCGGGAATTTCCAGTTGCTGTCTAAAATTACGATGTCTCCCTCTTTGATACGGTCGCCACAGGCACGGTCTAAGTCAGCAGCACTGATATGTGAGTTTGGCTCTAAGAAATCAATATTCACATAAATGGCACGACCCATAAATGAAGTTAATGGCAAATCACCTACAGACTTACCATCTTCAAAATGATGATATGGACATTCGCAGTGGGTTCCCAGATGACTAGTCAAGTCCAGTGCAGTATGGAAATCTGGAATAGGACCACCAGTATTGTAACGAATCAAATGACAGCGGCGGCTCTCAGTGGCTGGGTCTAACACCTTGGTTAAATCTACTACTCTTAAATTTCCTAACTGATAAACTGCGCTCATGATAATTCCTCCTGTTTTGTTTATTTGTGGTAAAACATTGCTTTTAAATGCATTATACAGTATACCGGAATACCGGTCAAGTGTTTTTTAGTTGACTTTAAAAAGTTTTTACAGTATGATATTTATAGAATAGTTACAGAATCCACAAGGAACAGGAGGTGTATTATGGAACATATGAGTTCGTTGCAGATTCAGGCATATGAATATCTCAAAGATATGATATTATCTGGAAAGCTATCTCCAGATGTATTGTATTCTGAGACCCGAATGTCAGCTACCATTGGTATTTCCCGCACACCCATGCGAGAAGCAATCCAGTGTCTAAGTCAGGACGGATATATCACAGTTGTACCCAGCAAGGGTTTTAAAGTGCGGTCTTTGAGTGGTGCAGATATGGAAGAAACCATCCAAATCCGCTGTGCCATTGAAGGATTTTGTGTGCATTTGGCTGCGGCTGAGATTAAATCAAAGAAAGGGAAAAAACTGCTAGTTTCCTTGGAACGTCTTCTGGAAAAGCAGGAAAAGGCATTAAACAGCAAGAATGGTCCCCGTCGGGAAAATATTGAATCAGGAACCTGGACTAAGGCCAGCATGGAACAGTTTATGGAGTATGACCACCAATTTCACCAGGCGTTGATTGATTTTGTGGGAAACCAAGAATTTATTCAAACCTTTCAGCGGTCTATGTACCTGATTCGCCTGACAACTCAAGGAGCATTGGCAGTGCCAGGGCGAACAGAGGACACTTTAAAAGAACATAAACTAATCTACTCTTATTTAAGAGCAGGTGAGGGAGATGCCGCCTATAAGCTGATGCTGGTTCATCTAATGCTGCCCTTGACCTTGCACCTTGCAGAGTAATATAGATATAGGAGATTGCAGACGGGGCCATTTTTCATATACAAACCAATACCACAAAAGCAGTATATTGAACTACAAAAAAAGACTTTCTCTTGAACTTGAAAAAGCCAAAAAAATACAATCAGTTACAAAAAAATGCATGAAAATTTTGTGGATAATCACAAATTTACTTTAAACTGCTATTTTTGCTGAAAACAAACTTGTATGCTCTTTGAAAATACGTTATGATAAATATAGAAACAATCATCGGGGAGCTTTAAGATGACGATTTATGATATTGCAAAAGAAGCAGGTGTAGCGGCCAGTACGGTGTCTCGTGTCATCAATAATAAACCAGGAATCAAGGCAGAGACACGCAGAAAGGTGCAGAAACTCCTAAAAAAATACAACTATACTCCAAATGTAGCAGCTAGAGGATTAGTGATGCAATCTACTAAGCTGGTGGGAATCCTGATTGTAGATATCCGTGTTACCCATCATATCAATAGTGCCTTTCTCATTGAAAAAGATTTAACTAATAGGGGTTATTGCTGTATTACTATGAGTACTGGTCCAGAAGATGAGCAGAAGGCCAAGTATATTCAGATTTTGGAGCAACGTCGGGTAGAAGGCGTGATTCTGATGGGCTCTATGTTCATGACAGAGAAGGTAAAAGAAAGTATACGAAAACATTTGCCGACAGTGCCAGTGGTCATTGTCAATGGATACCTAGACCTGCCCAATGTATCTGGTGTCATTGTGGATGAGAATCTCGGCGTGGGGCAATGTGTGGACCTGCTGTTTAGGAAGAATAAAAGGAAGATTGCCTTTGTTTTGGATTCTGTTTCTCCCTCCAACTACAATAAACAAAGGGGATACTGTGATGGAATGCGCAGAAACGGAGCAGCAGAGGAGCAGCTATGGTTGTACAAGCTGGAAGAAAGCTCTGTACGGGGAGGATATGATGCCACTGTGCAGATTATCAAGGACCATCCAGATATTGAAGGTATCATCTATTCGATTGACCTGATTGCGGTAGGAGGCATTCGTGCGGCTTATGATATGGGATATCCAGTTCCAGAACGACTTGGGCTGATTGGAGTTGATAACAGTATTTACGGAGAAATCTGCATGCCGAAGCTGACAACTCTGGATAACAAACTACAGGATTTGAGTGAATCAGCAGCCAGTATTTTGCGGGAGGGTCTAGAAGGCAAGGTACAAAGCAAAAAAATGATGCTGTTTTCGGAGATTATTCAAAGGGAAAGCACGTAAGGAAAGATGGAGTATATCCAGCCTTACGTGCATTTTTTGACCCCTAAATTGCAATTATTTACGGGAAATTATATAAATATATTTGAAATTATGAAAGATGCACAAAAATCCGCTTGAAATAATAGTAAATATTACAGTGACGAATTACTTGAAAAGTGTATAAATTTGTGTTATCATAAAACCGCAATCGATTGCAAAAGGAGACAAAAACAATGATATTTGGTCACATTTCCGCAAAGGAGACAAAGATAGCATATGCAGCACCCATACCGGAAGCGATTCGTTGGTGTCGAGAGACAGACATATCGCAGATGGGAGAAAGTCGGTTCCTCTTAAAAGGAGAAGATATGATTGCTCTTATCTGTGACCGCATAACAGGTCCTATTTCTGAGAAATTGCCTGAAGTACACCGCAAATATGCGGAACTCCAGTATATAGCAGAGGGTTCTGAATTGATGGGTTTTTATCCTGACCAAGGCGACAATGAGCTTTTATGTGATTGCCTAGAAGAAAAGGATACCTTGTATTATAAAGAAAATCCTCAATCCGAGGAAAAGATGCTTCTCATGACACCAGGAACTTATGCTGTATTCTTTCCAGAGGATGTGCACCGACCTTTTTGTCAGGTGAATTCACCTGCTAGGGTGAAGAAAATTGTAATAAAGATTGCTCTGCATACACTGTAGAAAAAATTGGGTGAATTGTAGAAAAATATAAATAATTAACAAGAAATAATATCTATTTTATTCAATTTTGAACTAAGAATTCGTTGAAACAATTCAGTATTTATAATATGATGATTAAAACAATCGATTGCAAAAATTGTAGATGAATCAAAATGACGAATAAAACTGAGTTGGGAAAGGGAGTCAAAGAAATGTTAAGAATCAAGTATGATGACATGGTAGCTGAATTCAAACGGGTTCTCATCAGTAGAGGCTTTTCCGAAAAAAATGCATTTGATGCAGGTACAGTTTTTGCTTCTAACAGTCTGGATGGTATCTACAGCCATGGTCTGAATCGTTTTCCGAGAGTGGTGGAATATTTGGACAAAGGTGAAATTGACCCAAAGGTAGTAGCTACCTGTGAGATGAGCATGGGGGCTATTGAAAGATGGAATGGTCACAGAGGTTTTGGTCCTCTGAATGCGAAGCAAGCCATGGACCGAGCTTGTGAACTTGCTAAACAGTATGGCATCGGCATGGTTGCTTTGGGCAACAACAACCATTGGATGCGGGGTGGCAGCTACGGCTGGCAGGCAGCAGATCAAGGGTGTATCGGTATCTGCTGGTCCAATACAATGCCCAATATGCCGGCATGGGGTGCCAAAGACAGAAAAATTGGCAACAACCCAATTATCTTTGCAGTTCCCAAGAGCAACGGCGACCATGTGGTGGTTGACTGTGCAGTATCTCAGTTCTCCTATGGCAAAATTGAAGAAGCGAAGTTAAAAGGACAGCAACTTCCAGTACCAGGCGGCTATGATGAGAACGACAACCTAACCACAGACCCAGCAGCCATCGAGAAAACCTGGAGAGTGCTTCCTATGGGATATTGGAAAGGGAGCGGCATTTCTATTCTTCTTGACCTGATTGCAACTGTTCTAACAGATGCTAACTCTGTTCACAAGATTGGCACCTTTGGCGATGAAGTTGGTTTGTCCCAAGTGATGATTGCCATTGACCCAAGTAAGTTCAATGATGCAAAAACTACGGACCATATTGTAGATGAGCTAGTAGCTGATATCAAAGGTTCCATTCCTATTAAGGAGGATGGGACTGTGTTCTATCCAGGTGAAATTGAAATTAATACCCGTAAGGATAACAAAGCTAATGGTATTCCAGTCATTGAAGAAAAGTGGAACGCAGTATTAAGTTTCTAAACTTACAATAAGGAGGATATGGGGACATGATTTTTTCCTCGGTTTATGCAAAGGATGATGTAGGTAAGTATCCAGAGGCGATTCAGAAGGCAATTTCTTATTTAAAAGATAACGACTTTATACATATGGAACCAGGTGTTTATGAGATTCAGGGCAAAGATATCTATGCACAGGTCTTTGATGCAGAGACTGGAGAAGTATCTGAAAAGCGTCCTGAGGTTCACGAGAAATATGTGGATGTGCAGTTTTTAGTATCTGGCAAGGAAAAATTAGGGTTCACACTAGATACAGGCAATTATGAAGTGGATGAGCGTTTCGACGAAAGAGACCTTATTTTCTACAAATCCGTGGAGAATGAGGGGTTTATTGAGGCAACACCTGGTTGCTACAGCATTTTCTTTCCGGCTGATATACATCGTCCGACCTGTATTTCGGGTGAACCCATGAAGGTTCGCAAGGTGGTAGTAAAGGTAGCTGTTACACTTTTATAAGTAGTGATGGGATAGTATAAAATCTTTATGCGGATTATATAAATTAGAATTTTGCATGTCAGCCTGAAGAATGGCTGATATGTAAAAATATAAATAAAAAAGAGAAGGGGAACGTAGTTATGAGAAGGAAATTAGCATTAGTACTGGCAGGTGTTATGGTAATTGCATCTTTAGCAGGCTGTGGCGGCGGGACACCGGCAACATCTACCACGGCTGCAGGTAGCGATAATGCAGCATCAGCAAACGCAGAGTTGAACTTGATAATTGCATCCAACCAGACTTCTCTGGATAATCCATATTCTTATGGTATGGATAAGTTCAAAGAAGTAGTTGAGGATGTTTCTGGCGGTAAGATTTCTGTTACTGTACATAAGGGAACTCTAGGCGAGAACGAAAATGAGCTGATTGAGAAACTGGAGATGGGAGCAGTATCCATGGTGGTTGCTTCCCCAGGCTTTATGACTGCTATTGGCGTTCCAGAAGTAGACATTTTCTCATTGAACTATTTATTCGACAGTTTTGACCACTGGGAAAAATGTTTGGACGGCGAGTTTGGCGATAAAATGAAGACCATTGTTAGTGAAAAAACTGGAAATAACTTCCGCATTATGGCTTACTGGTCCTCCTCTGTCCGTGATTATTATGGTAAAAAAGAGGTAAAGACCCCAGCCGACTTAAAGGGCATGACCATCCGTACCCAGTCTTCTCAGGTACAGCAGGAATTCTGGAAGGCTTGTGGTGCTATCCCGACTTCTGTAGCATGGGGTGAGCTGTATCAGGCACTTCAGCAGGGGGTAGTTGATTCTGCTGAAAATGACTATACTAGCTTTATGCTGAAAGAGCATCATAAGACTGACAATGGCAAATATATCTCTGAAACTCATCATGATTATAC
>DEPC01000129.1:0-6548 GCA_002358555.1 Hungatella sp. UBA3402
ATCCAAATTGCCTCCAAATGGAAATCATTTATAAGACGTAATGTCTAAATACTCCTAGATTTTATAAACCTATAGAACTTTCTATCTAAGTTTCAGACGTTTCTTACTAATTTCTACATATTTCGGATTTATTTCTATGCCAAGATAATCAATCTCTAATTTTTTTGCAGCTAATAAAGTAGTTCCTGAACCTGCAAATGGATCAATTACAATATTGTCATATCCTTTTGGAACAGTGAGTTCTATTAACTTTTCCATTAATTCTAATGGCTTTACAGTAGGATGAGTATTAAAATCATCACATACTTCTTTTTTTATATTTTCAATTATATTAGATTGAAAACCATTAACATTTTTTGCTTGGAAAAGTCCAACATGATATTTTTTTAATGTCTCAATATAGTTATTTATCAATGGTTTTTGAAGAACAACAATCGCTTCCCACTCATTTCTTAAACAACTATGCCATCCATTCCATTCCTGCGCATGTGCATCCCCCATTTTTTCCAACTTCTTTGCTATATTGATTCCCTTAGGAATACCACTGTTTTTACGCCATACTAGGATATCACGTGCATAGAAACCTGCATTTTCCATTGCTACTTGAATATGGGCAGCTGTTCTTGTACTATTGAAAATTAAAGTGAATCCTCCTGATTTAAGAATACGAAATAATTCTTTTCCCCAAGTTTCTACCCAAGCTTGATAATCCAATATATTTTTTCTGTTTTTATCATACCATCGCGCATTGCGTACTCCACCAGCCAAGCCACTGCCATATGGAATATTTTTAACTAATGTTGATTTAGAATCTTTAACTCTATTTAATCTACGTTGAATTTCTTGCTCATCCCATGTTTTTCCAATAAATTCATAATTATATGGCGGATCAGTGATGCAACAAGCTATACTATTGTCATCTAACTGTTGCATTATCTCATAACAATCTCCACAAATGATTGTATTTTTATTTTCCATTTCTGAATTCTCCTAATTTATAGAATTATTTTCCTATGTATAATAGGATTTCTTTGAATGATAAAATTGGGGACTATTTTTTATTTATCCTTAATTATACAAGATAATCACAAAAATGCAATTCACAAAATATAGACTTTACTGGCTAGAAGTGTTAATTGCAAGCGATTAAATTATGAAATCTTAATGCAATCTTAATACCACAATCAAGACATTAATACACTTTTCATACCTGTCATGACATAATCTAAATAAGAAATCATCATTTGGAACTTGGAGGATTGTCTATGCCATAAGATATTTAAAAAGTTTTCTAAGGCATGAATTAAAGCATCAAAACCCATTGGAGGATTGATATGGGAGGTATTGAAAAGAAGTTATCTTCGTCACAAATCATCATTCTTGGATTTGCAATCGTAATTTTGTTTGGCAGTCTACTTCTTATGCTTCCGATTGCCACACAGGATGGCAAAGGAGCTATTTTTACAGAAGCCTTGTTTACAGCCACTTCTGCAGTTTGTGTGACTGGGCTGATTGTACAGGATACAGCTACCTATTGGACTGGTTTTGGCCAGGCGGTCATTCTTGGGCTGATACAGATTGGTGGAATGGGCGTGGTGACAGTTGCAGTTGCAATTTTTACGGTATCAGGAAGAAAAATCAGTTTAAAACAGCGCAGTACTATGCAGGAAGCTATTTCTGCTCATAAGGTTGGAGGAATCGTGAATCTGACTGGATTTATTGTTAAAATGACGATTGTTTTTGAACTGGCTGGTGCTGTGCTCATGGCTCCTTCCTTTTGTCAAGAGTTTGGTATTGGAAAAGGAATATGGTATGCAGTATTTCATTCGATATCTGCCTTTTGCAATGCTGGATTTGACCTTATGGGCAGCAGGACGCCATACTCATCACTTACATATTTTGCTGATAACCCTGCTATCAATCTTGTAGTTATGGCGCTCATCATCATAGGCGGTATTGGCTTTATGACATGGGAAGATATAAAAACTCATAGACATCGGATGCGGAAATATCGGATGCAGAGCAAGGTAATCCTTTCTGTCACTGGACTTTTGATTTTGATTCCTGCATTGTATTTTTTCTTTTTTGAATTTTCGCAGGAACCTTTGGGAAGACGCATTTTAATCTCTGGGTTTCAGTCAGTTACCCCAAGAACTGCCGGCTTTAATACAGCAGATTTGACAGTTTTAAGTGAAGCTGGACTTGCAATTATGATTCTTCTGATGTTGGTAGGAGGTTCTCCTGGTTCTACTGCTGGAGGCATGAAAACTACCACCCTTGCGGTAGTGCTTTCTACAACAGTCTCGGTATTTCGTCACAAAGAACATGCACATTTTTTCGGACGAAGAATTGACCATGAGACTGTCCGCAATGCAATGGCTATTTTAATGATGTATTTGACCTTATTTTTAAGTGGCGGACTTGTCATCAGTCAGATAGAGGGACTTCCCCTTTTATCTTGTCTGTTTGAAACTGCTTCCGCAGTTGCTACTGTAGGTTTGACCCTTGGACTTACTCCAAATTTGGGGCTGATATCCAGAAGTATTTTAATCCTGTTAATGTATATCGGGAGAGTTGGAGGTCTGACTTTGATTTTTGCAGCGTTATCTGATAGCAGGAAAGGTAATACCGCAAGACTTCCCCAAGAAAAGATGACAGTTGGATAAAGGGAATGGTTGTTGTTGTTTCCATAAAAAGATGAAGAAGAGGAGAGATTATTATCATGAAAAATATATTGTTGATTGGACTGGGAAGATTTGGAAGACATATTGCTATGAAATTAAATGACTTAAACCATCAAGTCATGGCAATTGATAATAATGAAGAACGGGTCAATGCGGTATTGTCTTTTGTAACCAGCGCACAGATTGGCGATGGCACCAACGAAGAATTTTTGTCGTCCCTGGGAATTAGAAATTTTGATGCCTGTATTGTGGCGATTGGAGATGATTTTCAGAATTCTCTGGAAACCGCTTCTTTGTTAAAAGAAATGGGGGCAAAAAAGGTGATTGCCAGAGCATCTAGAGGGGTACAGGAAAAGTTTTTGTTGAGAAATGGCGCAGATGAGGTTGTGTATCCAGAAAAGCAACTGGCATCTTGGACAGCAATCCGCTGTACTTCTGAGCATATTTTAGATTATATTGAATTAGATAAGGACTGTTCCATTTTTGAATTGTCTATTCCCGATAACTGGAACAGTAAGACCATTATTCAGTTGGACATCCGTAAAAAGTATGGCATCAATATATTGGGAATTCGAGAAAAGGGAAAACTCAATATGAACATTACCCCTGATACCATTCTCAGCAGAGAAAAGTCCATATTGGTTTTAGGAGAACAAAGAGCTGTCCAAAGATGTTTTCATATTTGAATATATTTTTTATAGTTTTTGTGTCATGTATCATTTAACTATGATAAGGATAAACAAAACATAAATTTTGTAAAAACAAGCTATACTATATAATGCAGTTTACTTGAATATTTTATGATATATGGTGTCGCATTATAAGCAAATTGGAATTTTGTTTATCCCTAAACTATTAGAAAATGGAGGTGCTCTAGATGAAAGATATTATTTTGCTTTGTTCTGTATCTGCAATTTTTACAGTTGGATTTTTTATCATGGGGAAGGTAGATAAATTTATTCAAGAGATAAAGACAGAACATCTCCATATGATAGTATAAAAAATAGTATCCTACCAAACAGCTCCCCAATTTGGCCATCTCATTTGTCACTCCATAGCTTTTATGATACAATCAGGAACACATATCAAAATACCTTTGGAAGATGAGGGCAAAGTTAATGGAAACGATAAAAAAAGGGCATCTCAAAATTTTTTTCAGCTATGCAGAAAGTATTGGAACAACATTAGCTATGCTAAAAGCAGCCCAAACTGCAAAGGCTCAGGGCATGGATGTGATTATAGGTTTTATTGGTCCTCGTATCTGTCATGAGGCTCTTGTTCTTCTGAAAAGATTTGAAATGCTTAGTCCTTCTAATGGCAATTCGGAAGAATTTAATCTTGATAAAGCTCTGGAAAGAAATCCAGATTTGATTTTAGTAGATGGATTGGCCTATTCTAACAAAGGGGGAAGCCGCCACCGAAAACGATATCAGGATATTGATGAATTATTAAAAGCAGGAATTGATGTATATACCACAGTGAATGTGGGAAATATTGAAAGTCTCCATGATACTGTGACAGAAATTACTGGTATTGATACATGGGAGAGAATACCAGACTTTATCTTTGACCAGGCAGACCAGGTGGAGTTGATTGATATGGAACCTCAAGAACTGATTGAACGTCTGGAGGAATCCAATACCAGGGAATCTGTTTTTACAGTGGAGCAGCTTACTGCATTGCGGGAAGCTGCATTGCGGCGTTGTGCTGACCGTGTGAAACGTTTATTTCATGGCCAACAGAAAAACAGCTTTCATACAGATGAGCATATTTTAGTCTGTCTTTCTTCTGCACCTTCCAATCGAAAGATTATTCGCACAGCAGCAAGGATGGCCAGGGCATTTAACAGTCAGTTTACTGCATTATTTGTGGAAACTCCAGATTTTAGTGCAGCTACTCTTGAAAATAAACAACGGCTCAGGGATAATCAGGCATTGGCAGAACAGTTGGGAGCACATATTGAGACAGTTTATGGAGAAGATGTACCTTATCAAATTGCAGAATTTGCTCGCCTTTTTGGAATTACAAAAATTGTATTGGGGCGCAGTGTTGTCGCCAGAAAATATTTATTTGGAAAAATGCCCTTGACAGAACAGCTCATTTCCTATGTGCCAGAAATGGATATTCATATTATTCCAGATAAAAGTACAGACAAGAGATACCATCCTCAAAAGGTAAATCCCCATTGGGGATTCCATATTATCGCTAATATGGCAAAAAGCGGAGGAATTCTAACAGGAGCTACCCTTTTGAGCTTGGGATTTTATCGACTTGGTTTTACAGAAGCAAACATTATTATGGTATATATTCTTGGAGTATTGTTGACATCTATTGTCACTTCACACCAAATATATAGTTTGGTATCTTCGATTGCCAGTGTATTTATCTTTAATTTCTTATTTACTCATCCTAGATTTTCTTTGACTGCTTATGAAACTGGATATCCGGTAACTTTTGTTGTTATGTTTTTGACAGCCTATATTACAGGAACCTTTGCGATTCGGTATAAAGAACAAGCTGGTCAGTCAGCAAAGATTGCTTATAGAACCAAAATATTGTTTGATACGGATAAACTGTTATCAAAAGCTGGAAATAGGTCAGAGATTATAGAGGCTGCAGCAGAGCAGATTATGAAGCTATTAGACAAAAATATTATTATTTTCGAAAATATAGAGGGACAGCTTTCTAAACCTCATCTGTTTGGAATAAATGCTTCTTTGAATTCTTCCTTTGATATGGAAAGAGAGTTAAAAACAGCAGAATGGGTATTGAAAAATAATCATGCTGCTGGGGCTACCACAGATACTCTATCCGATGCAAAATATTTCTATCTGGCTTTGCGAGTCAATGAGAGAGTCTATGGAGTTGTAGGCATTGAAACAGAAAATAGTCCTCTCGATGCTGCAGAATATGGAATTTTATTATCAATTCTTGGAGAATGTGCTTTAGCATTGGAAAATGAGAAAAATGTTCGGGAGAAGGAAGCAGTAGCAATTTTAGCTGAAAGTGAACAGCTACGGGCAAATCTTCTGCGCACCATTTCCCATGATTTGCGAACTCCTCTGACTACTATTTCAGGAAATGCCAGCAATTTAATAGGCAATGGAGACAGCTTTGATGAAGAAACGAAAAAACAGATTTATTCAGATATTTACAATGACTCCATGTGGCTCATCAACCTGGTAGAAAATCTACTCTATGCCACCCGCATCGAGGAAGGGCGAATGACACTCAATACTTCCACAGAGCTTTTAAGTGATATTGTGGAGGAGGCTATGAAACATATCAGTCGCCAGGCAGACAGCCATCTGCTTTCTGTTGCGTATGAAGACGACTTGTTGTTAGTCAAGGCAGATGCAAAGTTGATAGTTCAAGTTATTGCCAATATTGTAGATAATGCAGTAAAATATACGATAGAAGGTTCTTCTGTCATTGTTACAACTAAGAGGGAGAGAGATATGGCAGTCATCGAAATCGCAGATAATGGAAAAGGTATCTCAGACAGCGAAAAGACAAAGGTTTTTGAAAAATTTTATTGTGGCACCAATAAGATTGCCGATAATCGGCGTAGTCTGGGACTTGGACTCTATCTGTGTAAAGCGATTGTGGAAGCCCATGGTGGGAGCATTGGTGTGGAAGACAACAAACCACAGGGAGCCATTTTCAGATTTACCCTTCCTCTTGAGGAGGTTAAAATTTATGAATAAATTTCAGATATTGGTAGTTGAAGACGATGCACCTGTCCGCAATTTGATTACCACCACTTTGAAAGCACATGATTACCGCTTTATTATCGCGGCAAACGGGAACACTGCCGTGATGGAAACGGCTTCCCATAACCCGGATATTATCCTTTTGGATTTA
>DEPC01000129.1:6787-7026 GCA_002358555.1 Hungatella sp. UBA3402
AAGCACATGATTACCGCTTTACCACTGCTGTTAATGGCAATACTGCTGTTATGGAAACAGCCTCCCATAATCCAGATATTATCTTATTAGATTTAGGGCTGCCAGATATAGATGGAGTGGAGGTTATTGAGCGTATTCGCAATTGGTCCAATGTACCTATCATTGTCATCAGCGCAAGAAGTGAGGACAGTGACAAGATTGATGCCTTGGATGCTGGAGCAGACGATTATCTGACAAAA
>DEPC01000129.1:7337-8416 GCA_002358555.1 Hungatella sp. UBA3402
GCAGACGATTATCTGACAAAACCATTTTCTGTAGAAGAGCTGTTGGCAAGGCTTCGTGTTACCCAACGAAGATTGGCTCTGATGCAAAGTGGCAATCAGCATCAGGCTGTTTTTGTAAATGGTCAGCTTCGTATTGATTATGCATCCGGCTGTGCTTACTTAAATGATGAAGAAATGCATCTGACACCAATGGAGTACAAACTATTATGTCTATTGGCACAAAATACAGGAAAAGTATTGACTCACAAATTTATTACACAGAGTATCTGGGGAAGTAGTTGGGAAAATGATGTGGGTTCTCTCAGAGTATTTATGGCCACCTTGCGAAAGAAATTGGAGAAGATTCCAGGTTCCCCTCAATATATTCAGACTCATATTGGAATTGGATATCGAATGGTGAAGGTTGAATAAAGTCCTTTTTATGATAGGACGGCTAAAAGCGAGAAAGCCCGATTGATTCGGGCTTCCTATTTATTGAAACTGGAGTTTTTGATTTGGTAGTGTTCATAATATATTATATTACAAAAATAAAAAAATGTTACAAGCCTGAGCTAAATACGATATCGGATGAATTGGTATCTTTCTATAATCCCTTCGTTTGTTTAAATGGCTATATTTTTGTAAATAAGATAAAAAGAAAATTGATAAATCCTCTTGCATTTTTCATAAAAAAGAGTATAATTTAATATATGAACATTCATTCATATGAATAAAACCTAAATATCTGCAGGAGGATAATTTTATGAAGAAAAAATTTAAGATGGAAAATCTGGATTGTGCCAACTGTGCTGCTAAGATGGAGACTGCTATCAATAAGATTGCTGGGGTAAAAGAAGCTACCGTGAGCTTTATGACTCAAAGGCTGGTGATTGAAGCTGATGATGACAGATTTGACGATATTATAAAAGAAGTTGTCAAAGCATGTAAGAAGGTAGACGCAGACTGTGAGGTATTGATATAAAGGTAGGATAATGTACTGTTAATTTAGAGGGATTTCCAAAAGGAGCTGTTGCATTTTGTAATGGTTCCTTTTATTTTTATGCGCAGGGGAGAAAAACTTTCCCCTACTCGATTAATTT
>DEPC01000139.1 GCA_002358555.1 Hungatella sp. UBA3402
GCATATATGGCCCGTAATACCATAAAGCGCTTCCTGATAACCTTAACGGCATAATTAAAAATGTTTATGCAGATTTCCGCGTCCTCTTCGTAACCGTAAAACCGAATACGAAAAGCACCGCGGGAACCTAACCGGCTAACCGAGATACGGCGACAACGGAAATTTTCAGCAATCACGCCGCTAACCATGTGGATCCATTCATCCCGGAACGGAACCGAAGAAAAGTTTACAACGGGCCTTTCCTCCTGTTCTCCGTCCTTTAGCTGCTCGCGCTTGATTTCATACTTTGCCATTAGTTCCTGTGCTTTCAGCATAGCCGATCGCGCTTCGTTTTCGTTGCTGGATGAAGAAAGCGCCAGCAATTTTTCAATTTTGTCTATGATTTTATTTTCGTTATCTTTCATCCAGTTTCCCCTTGATAAATACTTGTTTACATGCTTTGTCGTCAATATAGAGATCCGCCGTTATTTTCCGGCTGTCCTCTCCGAATTGTTCCAGGATTTCCGGAAGGTTTTCATTGATTGCGTCAAATTCCAGGCCGCTATATCTGCAAAATTCAACCGCCGCTTCCAGGGCTTTCCCGTTTCTATTTGTCCACAAAATCACTTTTCCGCCCATTTCCCGGAACATGATTAACCAGTTAATCAGTTTTTCGTTTGGTTCCCCGGTATTTGGCCAGTGTCCGTTTGGCGTTAATACGCCATCAAAATCTACTGCAATAGTCATTTTCCAAGTAAGCGATCCAGAAGATCGCTGTTCTCCTTTCTTGCGATCGCGCTCCTGATTGATTCCGACGGAAACTCAATAGGCAGCGCCATTTTTTCAATGCGGTTGACGATCCGATCGTCAAGCTGCAATTCCCCGATCCGGTAATTGCTTGTAAATATCGTGATCCGCTTTTCAATCATGCGGCCGTTTAAGATATTATAAAAGCGCTCATTTATCCAGTCTTTTGGCTTCTCGACGCCTATATCATCAATCACCAGGACGGGAACGGATATAATATCATCAATCAATCTGTGTTCGTTTAGCGGATCGCCCGCGTTCCGTTCCCTGGAATTTTCGCCCCATGTGCTTTTTATCTGGTCAAGAATCTGTATTGTGGTTGCAAATTTCGCGCCCACCATGTACCGCGTGATTATGTCATTAGCAATCGACACGGCCAGCCGCGTCTTTCCGGAACCCTTAACGCCTGAATGAAAGTAAAATCCTTTTCCGGTTTCCTTGATTTCCTGGAATTGCTCAATATACTGTTTTGCAAGGTATTTCGCCAGCTTTGCAAGTTCCCGGCTTTGCGGCGTGGAATAACAATCCGTCTGAAAATTGTCAACCGTCTGGCCTTCAAATTCTTTCGGAATTGTGGCAAACCTCAACCGGCCAGCAAGCCGATCCCGCTGTATTTTCCCGCACTCACATTCACGGGAATATGTATAGCCGTCTTTTTCAATTTCGTAATATCCGGAATCGCGGCATTTCTGGCATTTATACGCCGTCTTTTCCGTTGTTTCTCCGGAACCGTTTAAGCGCTTCATTCGTTGTTCCCTCAATCGTTCCAGGATCGGCGCGGTTATTGATTCCAGGGTTTCCGGCGCCTGTGCTGCCTGTGTTGCCGTTGACATTGTTTGTACCCCCTTTATTTGCGTATGTGCCTTCTAGCACTTTTAAAGCGTTTGTTTTATTTATCAGCCAATCAAACGAACATCCACCCCAGCGCCCGTTACGTCCGGAAAGAAAATCGCTGTCCTGTGCCATCTCAAAAAGCCGGTGAAGCCGGTCATAGTCTGTTATGCCAGGCCATATTTTCAGCTTTTTAAACTCGTTTAACAGTGTCCGGATTTTCTTTTTCCGCGCTTCAGACATTCCGCGGATTTTGGGTAAATCTATACATGTATCATGAAAATCCTGTGTTATGTGCTGATAGTCTATCCGGATTCTTTCGGAATCCGGAACCAGATCCGGCGTTTCATCAGCCGGGCCGGACAATATATCTTCGTCAGAAGATATATTTATATATTCTTCTTCTTTCTCTTCTTCTTCTCTCTGTTGCGTGACTTCACGTGAAATGTCACGTGACGGGCTTGTGACATTGTTGTTTTCACCGATTCCAGACGGCGGAACCGCGGCGGCGCCGGAAGGTAATTCTTCCAGCAATAGCGCCTTTTTCCGCTCCCTTTCCCGCTGCTTTCTAATCCGGTTTTGCTCCCTGATTCTGTCCATGCCCTCAATGTTTTGGTGCTTATCAAAATTTGTGATATAGATTCCCTTTGTTGTGCTTTCGATCATCCTGAATTTTTCAAACGTTGCAAGCGCAAGTTTAACCGTTTGCAGCGGCTTATTGAAAATCACGGAAAGCATTTCATCCGTGTATGGGAATTCATCTTCCACCAAAATAAGCCCGTTCGCGTTGCATTTTCCAGCCAGGGCGATCAGGCGGATCCACACCACAAGAAGCGCGTCACCGTCTGGCATTGACTGAATAATTTTGATTTTTTCATCGTCAAACATATCGATCCGAAGTTTGATCCACTGCATTTCTGCCATAGTATCACCACCTAAAAAGCTATAAATATTTGCTCATAATATCCCGCTTTGATTGCGGCTTTTTCCCTCCATCCTTTTTCTTTGCCGGTTCCATTTCGTCCAGGAAATTGACGCCGCCCTTCAGCCCGGTTTCCCGTGTAGCTGCCAGATTCTTTTTGATCAAATCTTTGTTTTCAGCGACTTTGTTATAAACCAGTTCAAGCCTTGTCTGCGGATATGTCAGGCCGGATATGCAGCATATTGTTTCTTCGGCGTTGAATGTCTGGAAATTGTCGATCGGCGTTCCGAACGCCTTTTCTAAATCCGACATTTTTACATTTCCAGCAAGGGAAGCCGTAATATATTTCACGGCTCTATCAGGTTCCAGCGGCGCCAGGGCGCTTTCTTTTACTGCCTGGATAACGTCGGCGCTTTCCTTGCCTTTGCTGCGAATAACAACGGAAACGCCGTGCGCCTTTAATGTTTCCATGATTTCCGCCTTGTCAATATTGCCTTTTACGCTTTTATGCTTTTCCGGAATCTCCAAAAACGCGGAAAAGGAATCCACGAAGGCGGCGTTTAATTCCAGTTTATCCCCGTTCCCGTTGTCGATGATAAAACAGGAACCGGAACCGGAAATTTCCGTCAACTCCGAAAAACATTCGTATGAATTGATATGTGATTTTACGCTTTCATCAGGCGCCGGAATAATTGTGATCGCTCCTATGGTCTTTCCTTCGTCAATCAGCAAATCAATAAGCATAGGCCCAGCCCCGGAACCCGTGCCGCCGCCGCTGGCGAAAATAACAAAAGTCATTTCAGATTTTGCCTTTGATTCAATTTCCGCCGCGATATTGTCAAAATCATCAATAACAAGCTGCTTCGCCTTTTTGCGGTCTTTGTTGCAGCCTTCGCCCTGTGGAATGTGATACTTGAATTTTGCCTTTTCCAGCGTGTCAAGATCCTCCCGTGACGTATTCACGTAAATTACAGAAAAGCCGTTTTCCTCAAATAACCGGCCGATATTTCCGGCCGCCTGGCCTACTGCCACGAATGAAATTTTATTTTTCATTTTCTGCCCCTTTCTTTTTCCAGACATTCACACCCTTCAGGCGTGATAAAATATGTATCAGCGCGGCCCTCTTTCAATCCGCGGCCAATATATCCGGATTTCTCAAAATCTTTTATTTTTTTGAATATCGTATTTTCTTTCAATCCGAAATCCTCCGAAGCGGCGATCTCTTTTACTGTCATAGATGATAGTCTGCTTGTGGCTTCGCCCGTTCGCAAGATTGAAAGAATAATAAAACCTAACCTGTTCAATCTTTCACCGTCTTTCTGCCGCCCTTGTGAATTCTGATTTACTCTGATTTACTCTGATATTCTCTGATAAACTCTGATTTATTCTGATTTACTCTGATAAACTCTGATTTTTAGGTTTACCACGTTCAGAAATCACTTGATCGTATGGAATCGTACCAAGATAACGATCCGCGTCAGAACATCCACAATTAGGACATATGCTAGTTGCTTCACACGACATATAAACTTTCCCGCAACTCTGGCAAGTGTTCAGCCAGAATGGATCTGTAATTTTTGTAATGCCGTCTGAATAATATGTGTTTCTTCGCTGAAAATCGCTCCATATGCTTGACATTCACGCGCCTAACCTTTACAATTATTAAAGGCTGGCGCATGTCGCAAGCTGTGAATGGGGCGCAACGGGAAGGCTGTCAATCTTTGGCGTTGCGCCCTTTTATTATGCAGAATCCACGATCGGCGCGTTCGTCATAATGCCGATCGTCAATGTGTCAAGCGCTTTCGGAAGGGCTTCGTCAAGGTCTTTCGGTGTCCTGATTCCGAAGCCTTTCAAAATCTCTTTCAGCCGTTCGGCCTGTGTCTGCTGATTTTCTTTTTTTGCCATAATTGCAGCCCCCTTTTTAGTAATACTCTAATTCTTCAGAAACATGGAACCATGTGATCCGGCCGTGCATTTTCCAATCAACCCGAAGAAATTCTTTTGCGGTTGTCTTGTCAATGTCTGCTTTGGTCTTGCCATCGTCCATATATTTCCTGAATTTCTTTGTTTTGCCGTCGGCTCTCAGGATTATAAATTCTTTCCCGATCTCCCAGCGGAAATTGCGCTGCTCTTCCGGATCCCATTCCTCCGGCCCGGCGTAAGTCAATTCCCGGACATAGTGAACCGATTTCGGCCACATTGTAAGCCTGGTATTCATTCCGACATTGTTTAAATGCCGGATAACATAGGCTTCAAAAATCCGCTTATTTTCCTCTGTCAAATCCTGATAGCCGGTTGTTTCGGTTATGTCATATCCGTGAATATTTAAAATGTCCTGGACGGTCTGAAGCTGATAATCAGCCCGGCCGTATTTCTCATAAAGCGCCGTTACTTCCTGGTATGAAGTGCGGTTCGTTGGTTTTCTCATGGTTCCACCTTTCCGGCCCTCCACGGGCCTATTAGCCGCGCTATCGCGCGGGTAAACAGATTACAGTTACCGGATTACAGGTTTTCCAAGTAAAGCGGAAAAGAAGCCGAGGTGCGCGCCCACGTGCGAACGCGGGTAGCTCAAATCCAGCGCCGACGGCCCGGAATGCGAAGTGTTGTTGAAACTCGCACCCACGAAACAAATTGCTTCGTCAAGTTCCGCGTCAGCTGCAAACCATTCTTTACTTGCGCTTTCATCATTTACAACGATCCCTAAATCCTCTAAAATCTGCGGTACTTCATCCAGGGAAACGGATACTTCCTCACGTTCTACGGCGTCATAGCCTTCAACCTCTCCAGTTGTGATCATCATATCGCCATCTTCTCCGGGGCCTATCATGACCGGGCGGCCGTTTGCCAGCACTTCCAGAAATTCCTTGCTATCCTCTGATAAATCAGCGTCAGGGGCCGCGGCGTCATTGTTCGGCATGTATTCCAGTTTCCCGGATTTTAAGCGGATTCCAGAAACAATTTTCCACACATTCCCGATCGTGTCAGCTATGCCCGTTTCTGCGTTTCCGTTGTGGAACCATGCAGCGGGGCCAGATCCTGTTTCTGTGCGCCCGTATTCGCTCCGTATGCCCTCTTCTGATTCGTCAGCGTGATAATGTCCATATGATGTATTTCCATGTGTTCCCGGCCGTGTGGTGTCCTTTATGTACTGCCATTCGCAATTAGTCAGCAAGTGCCAGCCTTCCCCTTTCTGCCGGATTCTTGCGATCGCGTCGTCCATGTTGATATATGTCAGCGGATCCCGAAGCGGAAGGGAAACAACCTGATTCTTTACCGCGCTATTCAAGAACCTGGAAAGATAAACGGAATCATATTCCACGCCCTTGACGATAAAAACCGGATCCGCCTGATCTTTTGTGGGCGCCGTGTTTTCAAGTTTCAACATCATATTGGGAAGCCCGTTAGCGTCATAGATAACAACCGGTGTTTCCTTTACATACTTTCTTTCTTTCATTTGCTTATTTCCTCTCTTCACTGAATTTTCACTTTCAAGCCGCGCCGACGCAATTCTGCGGCAAGTTCTTTCGTCGTGCTTTGCTCTATTATCTTTTTCTTTTCCAGGTATTCAGGCGGGATCCGCACCCGTGCCAGGCGGCCGCGCTTATCATCCGGCCCCAGGTCAAACAATTCAAATGCAGCGGCCTTTCTCACTGTGTATTTATCCGTAATTACCCACCACATATTATTTAAGTCATGATAGACGCGCCCACGGTACAAATAGCCATCACGTCCACGGAAATATTTAATATCCCCGTTTCGGATTGTCTTTTTATCCCTGTCCATTCCGTTATATGGCGGCTGTGTCTGTCCGTCCAGGATCCGAAGGTCAAAATCCGTGTCTTTCTGTTCGTGGTGACAGGATTCTACATATCTGCACTTGATCCATTCCTCCGCCAGCTTTGGAGATCTGCTTGTTATGTCTTTTACGTCCGTTATGCCTTTTAAAAGCCGGATCAGCTGATTCATGTACTTTTTATATTGCAGCTGGATCATGTACGGCATTTTCCGGAATTTGTCAAAATCGTATTTCCCGCCGTGTGAATTCTCATGCACCACGTTTTGAAAGAATCCGATTTTGAAGCCGCCTGGATATTTTTCAGCATAAAATTCCAGATCACCGCGCTTTCCTATCCAGTGATCGCTCCTGATAATTTTGTCAACATCCGGATTCATGCAGACATTAAAGCCTTCGGCCGCCAGCATATTGATCAGCTGATAAAAATATCCATAGTGCCGGTATTTGTACTTTCCGAAGTATCTATCCGGCGCATTTTCTGTATTGTTCAGGAAAGAAATTGTTGTGTCATGGATCCAATAAGTATTTGATTCCGTTTTCATCACGCCCCTTCATGTTATTAGAAAGCCGTTTCGTGGCCTTAATCCGTTTTATACCTGGAAAATACCGTTATGACAGAACGGCGACATTCTCCACGCCTTCCAGTTCCTTTTTGAGATACTCCGCGATACTGTGAACGGCGTTAAATTTCCAGGCGCCGCCGTCTGCTTCAAACAATGCACAAGAAACGCCACTTTGACCGTTTTTCATGCGGAATACAAACGCAATTTCCGGCTGCTCAATTTCATGGAATGTCCGGAACGGCTTCAGCGTAACAGGATTAGGAACAAATACATCTTCCATACCGGCAAGCCCTGTCTTTATTGTGGCTTTTTGCGTCACTCCATCGTCGCCGTAATTTGCGACGGTTTTATCCTCCACATTTCCGGCCACTTGCATAACGATCGCTTTGTCCGGTGTTTCGATAAACATTGACTGCATTTGAATGATAAAGTTTTCCTGATCCATGAATCTATTCAGCTGGATTTCCGGAAGCCTGGCCTTCACCGTCGCAATCTCCCATCTGTCCATATCTCCATTAAAGGCAGATACAAGCCGGACTTCGGTTTCAGATTTTACATGGACAATCATTTTAGGAACCGCCCCAGCCGCGGCGAAATCATCCGCCAGGCGTCCTTTGATGTACTCCACAAGTGAAGTAAGCGTTGAAATTTCCAGTGCGTCACAACTGCGACATTCGCCTAAAAGCATAGGCGTTCCGTTGTAAAAGTAATAATGTTTACCTTTGATTTCCTCAACACGGGGCTGCTGAAGCCCTATGATGTACTGTAATGCTTCTTTGATCATGTTCTTTTCCTCTCTCTATTCTTATTTTGCGCCAAGTTTCCGCGGTTGCTGGATCGGCGTCACTTTGGCGCCTGTTTCTTCCTCTTTCTGGCCTATGTCGGAAAATGACATCTGGCCGGGAATCTGTTTCCCGTACTCATTCACCACAACTTCGCCATTTTCCAGATTTTTACCCATAGCGAAATTAGTTTTCGCGGATATAACCCCGGCAAGTTTGGAATTTAAAGAAATTTCGATCTTTGCGTCGTCGCGCATTTCGTTCTGGACGAAGGAAATATTGATTGTGATTTTCCGCTTTTCTCCGAATGGCGTGTTCGGATCTTGCATGTTTTCAATAACTCGCGTAATCTCACGATCAAATTTTTCCTGAAGCGTTCCGCCCGCAAGCTGTGACAGATCAACATGTAACATTTGCTTTTCTCCTTCCCTCTATATTCAAGGCTATAACGGGGCCTTAACCGTATTATGTAAATTGCAAATACCCCCCGAACCACGCCGAACAAATAACCGTTCTGTCGCCTTTATGCGGCTGGCCTTGTCAAGCGTTGTCGTGCGTTCCATTTCCCATATGCAGATAAAATCATCAGGCGCGGCGTATTCGCTGCATATCACAATATTGTTTTCGCTCATTTTCCGCACCCATTCCCAATAGCGGGAATGATTAAAGCTGCCTATATACTTTGTAGTTCCCTCATATGGCGGATCGCAATAAACCAGGCAGCCGGAAAGATTGATTTCTTCATAGCTTTTCGCCTGAAAAACCACATCCGCCAGGGCGGGGATCTGTTTTAAGACATTTCTAACGGCTTCATCGTAATAATTCCGAATTTCGCCGGTTTTAGTCTTTACGGTTCCGGCATATCCCCCGAACCATTTTGCGTTATATGTGGCGCAAAATCCCGCAAGTGCCACCACTTCCGGCCGGAATAGTTCTTTATAGTCCTTTATCTGTGCATACAGTTCTTTGGACATTGGAACCGTTCCGGGATTCCATCCAGTTTGTAGGGCTTGCCAGAATCCGATCAAATATTCGTTATTGTCATAGCCGATCCGGTTTTGACAATGCACTTTGTCAATCAGATTCCCGCCGCCAACAAACGGCTCAACATAGGTTTCAATACCGTTTCTGTCAATGGCTCCCTGGATGATAGGAAGAATGTGTCTGCTGATTCTGGCCTTGCTTCCGACATATTTCATAGTTACCCCTATTCTGTTGTCAATGTGCGCTTATTTCCAGCATATAGCCGCCGATTGCCGTCGGCGCTGGCTATATGGTCAACGGCCCTTCCGGGCCTTTATGTTACCGCCCTGGCGTCCTGTGCGTACACCATCCCGGCTTCCATGCCGTTCATATACGCCAGCATGACAACGCTAAAAATGCCACGCTTTCCTTCCGGAACACTGTTGATCAGCTTGCATAATTCTTCAGCATTGGAAATCTGTTCCGGCGAATAGCCTTTTTCTGGCTGGCGGATTGTTTCAGGCTGGCGGCCCTTTTCCTTTGTTGCTTTCATCCTCTCGCGCTCCTTTCTTTTTTGTATTTATGAATATCCTACATCATAAATGCAAATTTGTCAATAGTGTTTTTTGTATTTATGAATATTTTTGTATTTATGAAGTTTTTTCTTGACTTGAAGAAAAATCGACTGTATAATTCAATATAGAAAGTGAGGTGAAAACTCTTGAATAGCGGGGAACGAATAAAGACCCTTCGGAAATCATTGGACTTGACACAACAAAAATTCGGTGAACGGATCGGGATCAAGGGAAATACTGTTGCTCAATACGAATTAGGAAGAAGCAATCCTGTTGATTCTGTTTTTTCTCTAATCTGCCGAGAATTTGGCGTTAGTGAAGAATGGCTCCGGACTGGAAACGGCGAAATGTTTATCCCAGCGCCGACGGATGTACTTGATCAGCTGGCGCAAAAATACAAACTTTCCAACGCTGCATATATCATTATTGAAAAGTTTGTAAATCTGAACCCGGAAAGACAGGCGGGATTGATTGATTTTTGTATGGAAGTATCGAAGGCAATCATGGAAAGCGATTCAGATCCGAACGCTGCCGCATTTCCTGAAGGGGCCTATGCTGGATTTTCGGAAGATCTGGCCGTCCAGGTATTCCGGGAAATGCGCGAACATCAGGGAATACCGAAAACGCCGGAAGAATTGGAAAAGAAATTTCCGCCCGTGGATCCTGGCGTTGAAGAATCCGACGCCGGATAGAACACCCGGCAAGTTAAAAGTTACATCATTATGTATATCTTTGTTGCGCCGCTGAAATTCAAATTATAATACATTACCTTGTGTTTTACATAGTAAATTGCAAATATTGTCTTTTCTGGATAATGGATAAATTTTTTTATCATTGTATTTTTACCTTTCTTTATGTGAAGCCGGGCAAGGTATATTATAATTTGAACGACGGCGGCAAACCGAAAAGGAAGGGTAAATTATGAGAAGTCAGAAAATGAAAACAATCTTTGTTGTAGTGTGTTTAATCATTATTGCAGCTGCAATCATCAGCTTGCTTCCGTCAGGAAAGAAAGACACGGGCGGAACCACAAAAGAAGCGGAAACTGTATCAACGGAACCAGCGGCCGAAATAGAAACGACGGAACCAGCAAACGATCCGGAACCGGAATCAGAATCCGCGAAGGAAATTGAACATCGTTCCGGGGATGAAATCATAGGAATAAGTGAAAAAGATATATCCGATTTGCACCTGGTGTATTATGAAAGCGTTATTGACGATGTAACCGGAAAATGGCGACTTTCTGTAATGTCGGAAGATATAGATATTCAGGACTATATTTATTCATACTATAATAATTATTTTAAAGACGATACCGAAATACACGGAATTGTGAATCTTTCCAGTAATACAACGGCAAGGATCAACTGTACTGCCGGAATGTTATTTGTGACTGAATATAGTTATGTAGATGGAGAAGAACACGACGCAAAACTTTTGTATTCTGGTACACCGTTAAAAAGTTATATTGTATATGTGGATAACGGGGATATTGAAAAATCAGAGGAATAAAGATAAGGTGATCTATGTTTAAAATATTGATTGCAGCTTCGATCATTTTTCTGCTGATATGGGCGAATAAGATCAGAATATACTTGAAATGGCAAAAGAAAGCGGAAGCGGAAAATAAACCGTTTTACCGATGGCCGGAAAGCGTCCACCAGGAACCGGAACAAAGAAAGCGGCTCCGGCAAGCACAAGCGGAAAATTTTCAGGTTGAAGCCGTCGGAAAGAATGGTGGGAAAATCTGCCGGATGAAGACAGCTTCGGATCCTGATTTTTATTTCGTCGCTTTGGGGATCTGCCAGTGTCCGGAATTTAAAGCAACACATAAACCGTGTAAGCACATTTATAAAATCGCGCTGAATAAGGGATTGATCCAGGCGGCGCCGGAAGGGGAAGCATGATCGAATGTACGGATTTTAACAGGCTTCGAAAAGGGCAGCGCGTCCGGAAATACTATTCATCCGGAATGAAATTTCTACACAAAGATGGAACCGTTGAAAAGGGGCTTTATGGCGACGGTTTCGCATATGTCAGATGGGATAATGAAGAAAGACTGGATATGAATATTTCTTTGTATGACGTGGTTTTATTAAAGCCCGAAAAGGGCGAAGCGATATGACAAAACAGAATTCTATAACAGTCAGCCAGTGACGGCAATCACCGGCCGACTTTAGAACCAGGAACCGAAAAACAAGCGGCTTCCCAGCTGGAAATAAGCATATATATTATAGCATGGAAAGCCGCCTGAAATCAACGGCTTTCTTTTTTGCGCCTTTTTTCGGTTCGTGGAGAAGGGAAGGTAAAATGAAAAGACAAAAGGCGGCGCTATATGTCCGCGTTTCTACCAGATACCAGATTGATAAAGATAGTTTACCGTTTCAGCGGAAAAAGCTAAAAGAATATTGTAAGCTGCTGGAAATAGATAAGTTTGAAATATTCGAAGATGATGGATATTCAGCCAAAAACACCGACCGCCCGCGTTTTCAAGAAATGATGGAACATATCAGGGCTGGCGGATTTTCACATTTGATCGTGTGGAAAGTTGACCGCATTTCCAGGAATCTTCTGGACTTTTCCACGATGTACAAAGAATTGAAAGATCATCATGTGACTTTTATTTCCATGAATGAACAATTTGACACATCAACCGCGATCGGGGAAGCTATGCTGAAAATCATTCTAATTTTTGCAGAATTAGAAAGAAACATGACTTCCGAACGTGTGACCGGGATCATGCTTGACCGCGCGGAAAGCGGCCTGTGGAATGGCGGGCTTCTGCCTTTGGGATATAAGACGGATCCGGAAAAGCAAATACTGATTCCGGAACCGGAAGAAAAAGACAGGGTAAAAATGATTTTTGACTTGTACGAAAAATTTCATTCGTGCCGGAAGGTTGCCAGGTTCCTTCAGCAAAACGGCGTAAAACCGAAATATCACACGGAATGGCTGCCGGAATACATCCGGCGCACACTCCGGAATGAAATATACATCGGAACATATATATATAACCGCTGTGAATTCCACGGGCCGGAAAAGCCAAAATCTGAATGGATTGTAAAAGAAAATAATCATCAGGCAATCATTGAAAAGGATCAATTTGTCCGCTGTAATGAAATCATGGACAAAAATGCAAGTAGCCGCGACGTGTCCGAAATTAGGCAGACACGACACATTCATATTTTCGGCGGGAAGGTCAGCTGTAATATGTGCGGCGGCAATATGAACGCCGCAAAAGATAAGCAACGGGAAAACGGGCTTCGGCCGTCTGTTTACCGCTGCGGGCGCCGGGCGCGTCAAATGGATTGTGAAAACAAGCGGATGATCAGCGATCTATCTTTGGGGCCGTTCGTGTTTAATTATGCCGCTAACCTTGCCAGGATTCAGAAAAACTATAAAAGCATTGATTCCCTGGAAAAGCTGGAATCCTCGCTTCTGGCCGGGCCGGAATTCCAGAATGTGAGAATAGCGCCGGAAAGCCTGGAAATCACCTTTTCCATGTTGCGGGATAGAAATATCAGCAAGGGCGCGTATGTGCCGGATATAGGGGAATCTGGCGCCCAGGATGGCACTTCGGAAGATCAGCTTGTTATATTAAAGCGGGAACGGGATAAGCAAAAGAACGCTATTTCACGGTTGACAGAATTGTACATGTACGATCCGGACGCAATCACGAAGGAAGAGTATTCAGAAAAGAAACGCGACTTGACCGCAAAAATACGCGACATTGAAAAGCGCATTTCAACCCTGAAGAATAGTGACGGCTCCGGCGCTGCTGATCTGTCTTTTATTAAAAAGGCGTCAGCTTTCCTTGTGGCCCAGCATATCAATTCCCAAAAGCACATTGATTTTGTACAGATAGCCGTTGACCTGGACGCGGGGATCCTGAAGGATTTTGTGGATCAGATTATAAACGAAATATTCATCCAGGACGGCCGGATCGCCCGGATCTGCTTTGTCAGCGGTTTAGAACATAGTTTTTTATATGATGAATGATAATAGGCCGCCAGCTGGCGGCCTATTGCTTCCACTCCTGGCATTTTTTCTCTATGCCTACACAACCATTTTGTATCAGCTGATTTTTTGCAATCTCTTTCCGTATACATGAACAATCTTTTGTCGGTTTTTTCTTAACACATTCATACATAACCCGGCATTTATACGGGAATGGGTATGTTTCGCGGTATTCTTTCCCAGGTATGGCATATTCGCATAGGCTTTCTATTTCCATCATATCATTATACATTTTTTCTAAAATTTTTTCCTGTTCTTTTTTCATCCTTACCAGCTTTCTGTAAAATGCTGATTTTACGGGCTTTTCTAATCTTGTTTACTCACACGGACGGATTGCTGTCACAATCACAGTCCACAGACAAATTGTTCATAACACTTATATAAAGTATATTTCCTTCCATATAGTCACTTACCGCCTTGGCTGCCTCTGCCATGGATTCCAAAAAGTCATCTTGTGTTCCGCCAGACCAACTACTCTCACTGTTACCGCCAGAATGAATCAACATCTTTCCGTTTTGGGAGGCAATGCCAATAGAAATATTTTTCAGTGCACCCCCAAATCCTCCCATGGCATGACCCTTAAAATGGGAAAGTACCAGGATAGAATCATAGTTTGCTATACTTGCACCCACAATATCTTTTGTCAGATGTTTTCCGTTTGCTACAGGCAAATCCATAATTTCCTCTCCGTCCAGAATATCAATGGGGGCAATAGCAGCAAATCCATGGTCCTCAGCTACTTGAAGATGAAGGGCTGTGCTGGCCCGCTGACCTCCATAAGCTGTATTGCTATCTACAATAGTTCCGTCTACCCTTTCCACAAGGTCTTTAATTAGGTCTGGCGAGAGAAAGTTATGTCCTCCTGGCTCTCCCATACTCAGCTTTACCGCTACTTTGCCATTCATCTGAACACCTAGTGCATCATAAACGGCCATCAAGCCCTCTGGGGTAATGGAGCTTGTCATATAGACAATGGAACCTTCTTTTTGCTCCTGACTGCTTGTTATAGAGACTGTTTCTATTGTTGACCTCTCTGCCTCAATATCAGAAGCTGATGTTGTCTCTGTCATTATCTGTGTCGGAACCTGATTCTCAGCCTGCACTGCTGCTGTCGTTTGGTCTGTACCTCCTCTCTGACCACTGCAGCCAACTGTCATTACCATCATAACTATTCCCAATAAAGCCGGAAATTTTTTCTTCATAGTTGCACTCCCCTTTTCCTTATAAAGATATTATGATACACAGATTGCTTCACATTATGATAGAACATCCTCTCAAAATAATTCTTCTTCCAGAGAGAATGTGACCGCAACATTGTCAGCTCCCAAAATTTCTTTTAACTCCTCCTGAGTTATGTCCTGAATTTTGCCAAGCTTTGTAAAATTCCAAGAATTGGTATCATAGTAAATAACTAGGGAATTTCCCATATACAGGATAATATCTCCAGCAGCTGTGGTAATCTGTTCGTCATTGGTGGGTAAGCTCTGTCCAATAGGTCCCACCTTTTCCATATTTCCATAGTCGCTCATATCAATTGTCAAAGGACCAGACGACAAAATCTCTTTGAAAGCATCTGCTGATGAATTGTCTGATAAAACGGCTGTCAAAATTTTGTTTCCAACTGTAATTTTCATAATACTTCCCTCCTGTTTATTCATTTCTGCCTCGCTGGATTCCAAGGTAATACCTGTTGTCAATATACGATTCTTTGATGTGGAAGCTGCTTGAATTTGAACATTAGAAGATGCTTCCCTATTTGATGATGCCATGCTCTGACTACAGCCTCCCAAGGCAAGTCCAATTATAACTGCCAATGTCACTGAAATACTCTCTTTTTTCTTCATAATCATACCTTATCATTCTATTTTCCCATCTAGGAAATATCTGAAAACTAGGTTCTGGTAGATGTATGCCATAACTTGTGCTAAGTAGGGCATCTATTTATTCAGCTTTCTTATCATTATAAAATACCTATAATTAAATATCAAATACTCTGTTAGTATATAATATTATGCCTTAAAAGCATAAATTTGAATGTTTCAAAACTTCATCTAGGTTTATTACCATATTTCAAAGATACTCTAGGTATGCTATAATTGACTTATCAAAATAACCAGATATGTTAAAAAGAAAGGATTGTCTTCATGGATTTTTCAAGCTATTTTCCAATTTGGAACAAACTTTCTACATCTGAAAAAGAGCAACTTTCTTTATCAGCAACTTTCCGTAAAATAAAAAGCAGAACCATCATCTATCATGGTTCCGCAGACTGTCAAGGACTTTTTCTTATTCATTCTGGTCAGCTTCGAGCCTATATTCTTTCAGATACAGGCAGAGAAATTACTTTATATCGGTTGTTTGAGCAAGATATCTGCCTTTTTTCAGCCTCCTGTATCATCAACAGCATCCAATTTGAGATTACTGTTGAAGCAGAGAAGGATTCTGAGTTTTGGATGATTCCATCTAGCATCTATAAAAGAATTATGGAAAATTCTGCACCTTTGGCCAATTATACCAATGAAATCATGGCCAGCCGCTTTTCTGATGTTATGTGGCTTATGGAACAGATTATGTGGAAAAGTATGGATAAGCGTCTTGCCTCTTTCCTCTTGGAAGAAACGAGATTGGAGCAATCAACCCTTTTGCAGATTACTCATGAAAGAATTGCCAATCATATGGGAACTGCTAGGGAAGTCATCACTCGAATGTTACGCTATTTCCAGAATGAGAGATTAGTAAAGCTGACCCGTGGCACGATACAAGTTCTTGACTCGAAAAAGCTACAGCTAATATCCGAAGAATAGTTATCTACTTTCCTAATTTTGCAGATGGTTTTTGGCTTTACAAATGAGCTGAGTCATAGTTCCCATAGGACAGTAAACACACCAGCTTCGAGGTTTGAACAATACCATAGTAATCAACCCCAATACGGTTGAGGTCAGCATCACACTATAAAAGCCAAAAGCAAACTGAGCCACTCCAGGATGGAATAATGTTCCATGATAGGCCCATTTCCAGGGAAGCTTAAATGTCCATAGAAGTGTTACCACCTGCCTTAAATCTTTCGCTCCGGCAAAAACCAGATATGTATTCCAAAGCATTTGGAAAAACATAATAAAGAAAAAAATTAAGAAACCATAGCGAAACCATTTGCTTCTCATCCATTTAGGAATGTCCTTCTTTCTAGAAAGACCAAATTTGCCTCCCAGTAGACCAAACAATTGTCCTCTGCCACAATAGCGGTTACAATACCCTTTACTTCCCTTTGCTATAGAAATCATCAATGGTATAAAGAAACAAAGTAACCCCAGCCATGCAAATAAGATATTCACAAATCCTAATATCAAATAGGTTAATGACACAATCCAAAGGTAATCATACCAATGTTTTTTCATACTGTCACCTCCTGGATTGTGATTACTGTGGCTGGACATTCCTTTGCGCATTTTCCACATCCAACACACCGTTGAATATCTACCTGTGCCATGATACCTTTTATAATTTGAATCGCCGAAAAAGGACATACCTTTACACAGCATCCGCATGCAACACAATCTGCCTCAGCCACGGATGCTCTGCGTTTTTTCTTTTTTACTTCACTCATGATAATGCCTCCAATATAGATTGAAGTAATCTTATCAAAAATTTACTTTTATTTCTGTGACATTATCACATTATAGTTTCCTCGTATTGTTTGGCACAATTTTTCCTATGCGCTTTCAGTTTTTTCATTGCCTAGTCATAATGACTTGCTGTAACGCTGACAAAATAAGAACCCAGGGTACTTCCTCCTACCCATTTATAAACAGCTTTAGAAAATAATTCCTCATTTGAAAAAGTTTCCGCCAGTTTTATTACTTCGTCATGAGATTTCCAAAACATACTCTTTGCGTCCTCTAATAATGTAGACTGGTGTTTGTTCCAAAATTCCACATTCATATCTCCATAGGTTTTCCAATTATAAGGCTCTGGAAGAAACGGCTTATGATTACCATTCTGGTTGGAAGATACCCAGTTTAACAAAAGCTGATGCCATTCATAGAGATGGATGAAAATATTACGAAGATTTTTATCCCTTTTCCAATGGGCCCCTTTCTTTTTTTCATCATGCGAAAAATCAAAAGAAGTTGATAATTCTTTTTCTGTTAATCCTGAAACAAGTATGTTTAACTTTTCATAATTAGCGGCTGCAGCTGTTAATAAATCCGTTTTTGTTGTTGGTCTGCCCATATTCATTTTCCTTTCTCAAATAGAATTTATAGGTAAATGATATTACATATATACTGACACCATATGTCAAGATTTATACCCTCAGGGCATCCCATTATGGCCCTTTGACCATTTTATAAGGTATATTTCTCATAGATTTTCTTTGCCTGTTCTGCAACAATGTCTTTGAGATATGCAGGCTCTATAATATCTACTTGTGTTCCGAATGACAATAAATACCCTATTAGCCATTCATCTTCTGGGATTTCAACAGATACGATTAAATCTCCATTTTCTTTTTTACTTACCCTCGTTTTGTCAAATTCATCGTAAACACGATATGACATATTTTTCGGGAAATGTAGTACGATTGTATGGTAGGATTGCCCCAATGTTTCGTCCAATTCTGGAAAGGAATGCTTGCAAAAACTTTCCTTGAGAATTTCTAAATCTATAATACGAGTCAGCTTAAAAATACGATAATCCTGTTTTTTTGTACAATATGCTTTTAAATACCACGACATAGACTTATATGACATTTTTAGCGGTTGGACAATTCTTTCGTTAATTACTCCGTAGGAATTGGCATAAGTTATTTTTACGCATTTTTGATGAATTACTGCTGATTTTAGCAATTCAAATTTCTCATTGTCAGTTCCCTTGTTGCCCCATCTGGAAAAATCCACTTCAAGCCAGTTTTCCGAACTAATATTAAATATTGCAGAAAGTTTTTGCAATGTTTGATGGTTGCCAATATTGTTCGCAAAATTGATACTTTGTAAGGCTGCTAAAATTTCCTGCTTTTCTTCTTCTGACAGCACCACCTTATCTAAAACAAAATCATTCATTAGATGAATGCCGCCGTTTCGCCCTGCTTCTGTATAAATAGGAATACCCGCACCACTTAGAGCATCAATATCCCTGTAAATCGTCCTTACAGATACTTCAAATTTTTCTGCTAATTCTGGAGCAGTAGCCTGTCCTTTATCAAGTAAATGATACACAATTTTAAATAACCTGCTTTCCTGCATTGCCAGTTCCTCCTTTGATAATAGAATACCATCAAAATCCTGACATTATATGACAATATTTATGATAATCACGTTTCTATTCTGTACCGCCTATATCTTTGACGCTTTTCAAAACTAAAAAGAGAGCAAGGTATTAAATCCTTGCCCTCCGATTTTAACGCTTTATGCATTGTCCAAATAAACCTATCAAATATTGATTTCATAGGCAAAAACGTCTTTTCTGTATGATTTGGTTTCTGTGGGGTATCCAGTGTTACTTCTGTCTACAAATTTTATTTACCATACTTTCTCCACATCAGCCGTTGTAACCAGTGCATCTCTCTGCAAATACTGAATTGCTTTTAATGCATAAGCATGTGCTTCTTCACTGGAACCAGCCACAGCATCAGCTACTACTTTTATATGATAGTCATGCTGATGTGCATCAACTGCTGTATAATGAATACATACATCAGTAAGACCTCCTATCATATAGAGGGTATCAACATGAAGCCCCTTTAACAAAATCTCCAAATCTGTTCCAAAGAATGCACTATATCTTCTTTTGGTGATAAGATATTCTCCTTCTATTGGGTAGGTAAGCTCTGCATAATCGGTATAGGGAGAATCCTCCATACAATGAATTCCTTCCGAGCCGTCCAATTCCCGTCCAAAATCTACCATATCCTTCCTATGAACCTCTTTAATCTGGATAATAGGCAATTTTTTCGCTCGAAATACATCTAATACTCTCCTGGCATTCCGAATACATTCCCATGCCGGATTATCAAAATCATTCTCCATCCCTTTAAAATCTTCCTGCTGAATATCAATTACAAGCAGCGCACAATTCTTTTTAATCTTCATATCTAGCCTCTCCATTATCTATTTTCATATTTTGATAATTTGAAACTATTGTCAATCCCTATCAAAAGTTACGCCTAAATTTTCCTTCATATCATACCCCCTACTTATCTATTATTACCCATTAGTACTACAGCAAACAAATAAAATGTATGGTTTGTACCATTCCTATCTTCATAACAAATATCATCAATCAATTTTGGTTATAGCATACCTGCCGCAGCTTTCTACCGCATTTTTCAGCACACGGTCATCTACATCCTTATCCAAAAATACCTCCGTAAATTTCTCGCAAAATACAACATCAGTCACATTCTTAATTGCTGTCAAAGCAGTCTTAATCTTACTCCGGCATTTATCACAGCCAATCCCATCAATGTACAATACCTTGTAATCCATTCTCTCAATTTTGAAAATAACAGGTCTTGTGCCATCAGAGCAGCAGGTAATCATAATCCTTTCATCATTCATCCAGCCTTTCATAATAGAGCCGCCTTGCAGTCCTGTATAAATATATCTGGAAATGGCATCCCATGCTTCAGAACAATGAGGCAAATCCGAACCTCCTGCCACATTAGCTCTGTTAGCTGTTGTCTGAGTATTAAGCCCCATATGCCAGAAATCATCTGCATCTCCATAACGCTCAAAAATAAATTCATCCCCAATATGATAACAAGGACAAACTCCTGAATTGGGGTCTGAGCAGTATTGTGCCTGCAATTCAGGATATAATTTCTTATCAATTACTGTCAATTTTACTTTATGCTGCATATGGTCCTCCTTCATTATGTCCTATCGGAATATTCTTCATATCTATTGCCCAAAAAAGCTTCTTCCAAAATTCCCCGTATTTTTATTCGCTCCTGATATTTGGCAAATTCTATTTCCAGTTTCACTGGTTTTAACTGTTCTCTGATTGCTTCTGTTCTAGTACGATTCTCATTAGCCGATAAAATACACTTCTCTTGAAGGTTTTTCCTTGTTTCTCCAGTAATCCCGAACTGCCCCAAACCCTTGGTCTTTACTGACGATTGCCACTTTTCCTGAATATCCACCTCCAAAAATTGCCCCAATCTTGGTAGCTATGTAAAAATCCAAAGCATTTTTCCCTGCTTTTTTCAATTTGCATATATCCAAATAACAGGAAGATTCCATAAGCTGATATAAACTTCTCTGCCGAATCTGCTCACACGACACATTGTACTATGTTTTGGGCAGCTTCGTTTTAAGTTTAACTATTCTCTCTGCCAATCAACATCCCAATATTCATCAATTATTCTTTTATTACTGTTGCAAAATTTATACTTATTGTAGAATATTCTGGTCTTTATAATATTATAATTGAAATCTTTTGGAAATACAACCTATGATTCCATTTTCTCTTTTTGCTAACCATATGTTACTGCTAGCATATTAGGTAGAATCGTATATGGATTATTATCAGTATTTGTAATAAAATAAAATAGTAGATATGAAGATAAGACATGATAAGTGACAACAAAAAATATTGTTGCTGAGAATAAAATCGCCTATGAGGCAGTATATAAACGACTACTTTATGTATGGATTGCAGAGAGGTATAATTGACAGTTTAGTCTTACTATTAATATAACTTGTTGTGCTGGTAGTCGGCAGTTTTAAAGATACATAGTTGCGAATCAGAGTTTGCCTATTTTTTTAGAAAGAATCTTTTCGCAATGTCTGGCAGAATTTTCGTAATATATGCAATATATGATTCCTTTATATAATTACTTGATAGGATTATTTTTCTTTTCCTGTGACAACCAATTGGATTTGATAACCATACTTCCACATGGTTATGATAGATAGGTCTTCCTCATTATATTTATTGTACTGAGCCAACGATTATAACAACTATCGAAACCTAGAATGATTGGTAGTTCTATTTCGTAGAACTGCCGACTATCAGCAGCAAACCAGATACCCCATCTATATCTGTACTTTGCGCCTCCAAAATGGAAGCAATCACTACAGGAATTGCCTTATCTCCCAATCCGTTAGTTTCATTTTCTGATACCACATCAATAGCTATAATTTTTCCATTTTCAATCTTCACCTTCAAAACAATTTCGTCCATGCCTGTGGCTGATGCCAAATACTCATTTTCTCCTAGTTCTACTTCCTGTGCTTGTGCTGCCTTTAGAGAAATCCCAGCCTTTTCAAGAGCTTCTTCAACTGCTACAATAACTGCATTGGAGGTCAGAGTAGCTCCAAATATGGTATCAACATCTGTACTTTGGGCTTGCAAAATCCGTTCTATTATTTTATCGATAGCAATATCTCCAAGCGCTTTTGTCTCTGTCTTGGATATCATATTGATGGCAGTAATCGTTCCATTTTCTATGGTTACTTTCAAAGACAGAGGGGCTATGCCAATGGCGCTTCCTTCATATTCATTTTCGCCAAGCTCCACATTAACTTCTGTTTCTTCTGCCTTGTATGGATTGGGCTGCTCTGCTTTTGTAAACTCCAGTATAGGAAGAGGATTTTTGGGAGAAGCAGCATTTTTGCCGGCAGTTTGTCCAGTCAGAACACATTCTGCCAGATTTCCGGCTCCTTGATATAAACTGCCATAGAAAGAGCCAAGTTCTCCTGCAGAGTATAGATGCTGTTAATACTGCAGATATCCACTTTTTCAATCTCATTGTTCTTCTCCTCTTCTCAGCAGGATTTTAGCGTATTTTTTTCTGAAAAAATTCGTTTTTGATATTGCCATTTTGTCAGCCAATCCCCTGCCATATGGTAATTAAATCAATAAAATTAATTTATCATCCATTCATATAAGTGTATAATACTAATATTTTAAGTTTTTGATAGGTTTTTCCTATCATAATATTGACATCTTTCTATTTCTTAGGGTACAATTTACTATGAAAAAAAGTTATATGGGAGTTTAAGAAAAAGGTGGAATCAAACTTACTCAGGCTGGCATTTTCTATTTAGAATGGGCAGAAAAAGTTTTTAATTCCCAGAAAAATCTGCTTGATAAAATCAATGCGGTTAAGGAAGGTCATATTTCTTCTATAAAAATTGGAACTACTTTTTATCGGGCAAGTCATCTCTTAACAGATATATTTGTTCAATTTTTAGAACTTTGTCCTGGATGCCAAATCATACTGGAGGAACATTCCTCATCAATCTTGCCTCAGCTCTTGGAAAATAAATTGATTGATTTTTGCATCACTCCTGATAAATTCGACCAAATTGACTATACAAGCATCCCTTTTTTTCAAGAACAGATTCTATTAGCTGCTCTAAAACAGATAGCCCTTCCTTTTGAGGAATCAAAACCCTATCCAAGAATTACCGTACAATCTCTTGATGGAATTCCTTTTATTCTTCTGGCAGAGGACCTTTATATTGGAAAATTAGCTCGTAGCCTTTTTTTACAACTCAACTGCCAACCCAATATTATTATGCAATGTCGTACCATGGATACAGCACTTTCCCTGGTGCAAAGGGGACTTGCTACCACCTTAATTCCTCGTTCTTTTTTCTTGTCTGACACTTCATCTTGTATACAGTATTATCAAATCAATCACCCTGCCGCTGTCAGAGAAATTTCTGTAATATATCGCAAGGAGCATTATCTCACGACAGAAGAAAGAAAATTTTTGAATTTGTTGAACACATTACGTACATTACTCAGCATCAAAAGCCAATAAGAATTGCATCTACATATTTCAGATTTAATATCCATATCGCTTCCTATACTTAAAAAACATACCAATTGACATAGCAAATGCCATGAGTTCTGCAGCAGGTGTTGCCAACCAGATACCATTCACTCCTAAAATCGCAGGAAGCACAATCATGGTAATCAGCATAAATACAAAGGACCTCGAAAATGCAAGGACTGCCGAAACTACTCCATTAGATAGGGCCGTAAACATTCCGCTGGCAAAAATATTAAATCCTATAAAAAATAATGCTATTGTACAGATTCTATTTCCAGTTACTGCAAGATTGTATACCGGATTATCAGGTCGGGTAAATACCAATACTAAGGATTTTGTCAATAAAAGAGAGCCTGCTACTGTCAAAACAGAAATAACAGCAATTACTTTTAGACTGAGAGCAACCAATTTTTTCAACTTTTTTTGATTCTGCTGTCCATGATAAAAGCTAATCATAGGCGCTACTCCATAGGAATATCCCGTATACAAAGAACTGGCAAACATCAATACATACATAATAATCGTAACAGCCGCAACTCCATCTTCTCCTACATAATGAAGCATGGTCCAGTTAAACATCATAGTGATAATTCCCGTGACAAGAGCAGTTGCCATCTCCGAACATCCATTAGTGGCTGCATGTACAAGGACATTAGAGCGAAATACTGGTTTTTTAAAGTGAAGAAGATACTTTTTCTGGCTGAAAACTAGTAACCCCACAACTGCTGTTACCGAATATCCTATCCCTGTTGCAATCGCTGCTCCGCTGATTCCCATATGAAAAATAGCAATAAACACATAGTCAAGTACCATATTCAAAACGCCACCTGCCACAGAACAGACCAAAGAAAGGGTCGCTTTCTCGCTTGCAATCATGTAAAGAGTAAAATTATTCATTAACAGGATAGGGACTGTGAATAACAGATAATGACTCAAATAGTCTATACAATATTCTTCTACATCTAGAGACAGCTTCATTCCTACAAAAATATGACCCATTGCCAGATATCCAAGTCCACACATGACAAACCCTACTAATACATTTACAAGGATTAAAAATGTAAAATCTTCCTTTGCTTCCTCAGTTTTTTGTTCTCCCATCTTTTTCATGATGACTGCACTCCCTCCCGTGGCAAGCATGGTAGAAATGGCAGTCACAAGTTGAATAATTGGTGCAGTAAGGTTAATGGCTGACAATGCATTTGTTCCAATTAAGTTTGATACAAACAGTCCATCAACCATTGTATAAAACGACATAAAGACAGTCATAGCAATCGTTGGAACAGCAAACTTAAAAATATTTTTCAATGTTACAGGTTTTAAATATGCGTTTTGATTTTTCATAAATTTTTTCTCCTATTGACTGGTAGTTTTCTTTTCCATCTAGCATCATAAACTATACAGTAACTGTATAGTCAATAGAAAAATTAAAATGTTTTACAGATTCTGCCTCTCCTGCTCAAACCATTACAAATTTTAACAAAATATAAACAGAACCTCCAAAAATGAGATTGTAAAAAGTTTTATAAAATGGTATGATTATTAGTGAAATATTACAATTTATGGAGAAGATTATGAAAAAAAAGACCAACATATGGCTCCCTGTCCTTTTATTGGCCGTATTATTGTCTGGATGTCAAAAAAACACCCCATCTCCTTTGGAAAATGAGAAGACTCCTGACTCTGATACGGTCAATTTGACTGTCTGGGGTGGTGCGGAGGACGAAGAACTGCTCCTCCAGATTTTTGATGGATTTCAGAAAAAATACCAGGGACAGGCAAATTTCAACATTACTTATCAACCACAAAGTGAAAGTAGCTGTACGGATGCATTGATGCAAGATTTGGAAAATGGTGCTGATGTATTTGCATTTGCAGATGATCAACTCAATACATTGGTAGCTGCTGGAGCATTGGAACCAGTAAAAAATCCAGAATTTATCACAGAAACCAATTTGTCAGAAGCTGTCCTTGCAGCATCTGTAAACAATACCCTATATGCTCTGCCGTTAACCGCAGATAACGGATATTTTCTCTATTACAATAAACAGTATTTTTCAGAGCAAGATATTACATCTTGGGACCGAATGTTAGATATCGCTGCAGAGCATGATAAAAAGGTTTCTATGGAATGGTCTTCTGGATGGTATGTATATTCTCTGTTTGGCAATACAGGACTTACTGTTGGACTCAATGATGATGGCATCACCAATTATTGTACCTGGAATAGTACAGAAGGGGATATCAAAGGAATCGATGTTGCACAGGCCATGATAAATATAGCAAACCATTCAGGTTTTATCAGCATTGATGATGCTGGCTTTGTTGAAGGAGTCAAAAATGGTACAATCATTGCAGGTATCAACGGAGTATGGAATGCAGTTGTTGTGGAAGAAACCTGGGGAAGTGGGTTCGGGGCAGCAAAGCTACCTTCCTATTCCTGTGCTGGAAAACAAATTCAGATGACCTCTTTTTCTGGTTATAAACTAATCGGAGTAAATGCTTATTCTAAACAAAGAGAATGGGCCGAAAAGCTGGCAGAGTGGATTACAAATGAGGAAAATCAGAAACTGCGCTTTGCACTTCGCAGTCAAGGACCATCCAATATCAGTGCAGCAGCTTCCGAAGAGGTACAGAATTCTCCAGCTATCACTGCATTATTAGATCAATCAGAATTTTCCTCCCCACAGCGTATAGGAGGTAACTTTTGGGAACCAGTAACTACATTTACTACAAACCTTCTGGCAGGAAATCCTTCTGGAAAATCTCTTCAGGAGCAGCTTGATATCATGGTTGAAGGAATTATTGCCCCTTAACATCAAGGGTACTATGTTTTAGATGCAAAAGGAGTACTAATTATAATGAAAAATATCAGTTTAAAACTTCGCTTAATTATCCCAATTGCTCTTCTAGGAATTGTAGCACTTTTATCAAATATTCTTTCCATTATCAATATCCACAATGTGAATGCAAGTGCTGCCAATATTTCAGACAATTATATGGATGGCAAAGACCGACTCTCAAAAATTAGCCAGACTTCCATGGATATTCATATGATGGCTCTAAGCCATATTGTTGCTACTGATTATGATACCATGATTACACTTGTCTAACAGATTAAAGAAGAAGAGGCTGTTTTGGATGAGATGCTTGCAGAGTATCAGCAATATGTAATACCACAAGACCAAGAGCAGTATCAATTACTTCTTTCAAATTATGATTCTTTCAAACATGCATTAGTTCATCTGGTCTGTGCAAGTGCAAGTCACAAGACCCAAGATGCCTATGCTCTTGCAAATGGAAGTGTAGCTTCTTACGCTGATGCCATGAATTTGGATATCTCTGCTTTAAACACTTCCATCAGCCAGCAAACCTCTCAGGCCAGGAAACACCTTGCCATTGTATATATGATATCTTTGGTAGCTGGAATTGCTGCAGTTATTGCTTGTGCCTTATTGGTGTTTGCAGATATGAAACTTATCACTAATTATGTAGTAGTCCCAATCAAAAATATTTTAAAGACCATTCAGGAAAGCTCTGGACATATCAACCATATGACTGGCGAAGTCTTAAAGAGAACTCAAGCCTCCAAGGGAAGTGCGGCTGGGCTTTCTACTATTGCTGAACAATTGTCAGCAACGATTCAAGAAGTAGCTGGCAATGCCTCGGTTATCAATAACAATACAGAAAGTGTCAGGCTAGATGTCCACAATATAGCAGAAGAATGTAGTACCATTACGGAATATACGGTTCAAATGAATACTCGTGCAGATGTTATGCAACAGTCTGCTCAGAACAGCGCAGAGATTACCAGTATAAAGGCTGAAGAAATTTTATGTTCTTTAAATGATGCGATTGAAAAAAGTAAAAGTGTGGACCAGATTGACAGTCTTACAAGCGATATTCTTGCTATCTCTCAGAAAACTAGGCTGATTGCCCTAAATGCATCCATGGAAGCTGCCAAAGCTGGGGATGCTGGAAAAGGATTTAATGTTGTTGCCAATGAAGTACGCAATCTGGCTCACTCCAGTCAAGAGGCTGCCAATCGAATTCAGGAAATCAACAGTGTAGTTACTACATCAGTATACAATCTTTCTGAAAATGCACAACATCTAATCGACTATATGAATCAATCTGTTTTAACACAATTTCAGGAGTTTGTACAATCTGGATGTCAGTATAAAGAAGATGCTGCCTATATTCGCCGAGCCATGGACCAATTTCATGAACGGACTGAACGCTTGAAAAATTCCATGTCTGGAATCGCTAGTTCCATTGGCACTATTACAAAAGTTATTGATGAAGGTGCTAATGGAATTGCTGGTGTTGCAGACAATACCAGAAACCTTGCCAATGATATGGAAGATATCACACAGCGTATGGGAGTCAATCAGAAGGTTGTAGAAGAACTCGAGAAAGAAACGGTTGTATTTGATAATTTGTAATCAAAAAGAGGTTGTTGCAAAATGATAGATTTACATAATATATCACATAAATATCGTTGATATTATTGCTATATATTGTAGAATTACTATATTTTGCAACACCCTTCAAAACATAATTCAAAAAGAAGTCTGTTTCATTAAAATGACACGGTAAGCTGCATTTTAAATCGTTCCACACCATATACCGCATGAGGAATCCCTTTTGGCATGATAAGAGTTTCTCCCTCTTTCAAAATAAATACCTGACCATCCACAGTAAATTTTCCAGTGCCTTCTAATACTGTCACCATCGCATCGCCTCCTGATTCATGGGTGGAAATTTCTTCACCCTTATCAAAAGAAAAGATAGTCATATTAACCTTATCATTTTGCACTAAAGTCTGACTGACAACCTGTCCTGGCTGATAGGCAACAAGGTCTTTTAATTTCAGCTTTTCTAGTTTTTCGATATTCTTATACATCATTTATTTCCTCTCTTAATGGTTTTTAAGCTTTATACATTTCATTTTCACATTTATTCTTCTTTTATTTTTCCGTCAATCGTCACTGTGACAACCTGCCATGGGATAAACTTCCCACTTTCTTGCAGGGCTTTCTTTGCTGCTGCCTCAAGTCCTCCACAACAAGGTACCTCCATACGCAAGATAGTAACCTCTTTAATATCATTATTTTTTATGATTTCCATAAGCTTTTCACTGTAATCAACAGAATCAAGCTTGGGGCATCCAATCAATGTAATCTTGCCTTTCATATACTCATTGTGAATGTTTGCGTAAGCATATGACGTACAATCTGCTGCAATCAGCAATTTTGCATTGTTAAAATAAGGAGCATTTACTGGGGCAAGCTTGATTTGGCAAGGCCATTGGCCAAGCTGCGATTCTATTATAGGTGATGATGCACAAGGAATTGTCTCTGTATGAGTTATTTGACGCATCTTCATACCAGGGCAACCATTATGAGAACTTTCTGTCTCTTTCTGTTTTTTTTGCTTGGCAGCAAAAACAGCTATTTTGTCATAAGCGGCTGCCTCTCGTTCCTCAAAAGAAATTGCGCCACATGGACATTCTGGCAGACAATCTCCTAAACCGTCGCAATAATCTTCACGGGTAAGCTTTGCCTTTCCCCCAATCATCTCGATAGCTCCTTCATGACATGCCTGGGCACATGCACCACATCCATTACATAATTCCTCGTCAATTTTTATAATTTTTCTTATCATATCCATATCCTCCTTGACTTTGTATTGTCATTATACTATAATGCCACCAAAAAGTATGTGGTTATAACCACAAAAATGAGGTTTTTATGAATATAAATCTTATTTCTAAAACTTCGCTGTTTCGGGGATGCTCAGAAGAAGATATGCAAAAATTATCAGAACATCTTGACTTTAAAACTGTCAAATACAAAAAAGGAATGGTTATCTACGAAGATGGAGAAATTGTCACTAATATTGGACTTGTTCTTTCAGGAAGTGTCCAGATTGAACATCATGATTTTTGGGGAAATAAAAGTATACTGAGTATTGTGAATGTTGGAGGTGTATTTGCAGAGGCTTACGCCTGTATTCCAAACGAGCCTCTGATAATAAATGTTGTGGCAAATGAAGATTGTGAGATTCTGTTTATCAGCGTACCAAAATTATTTGACACTTGCTCTGCCTGCAAAGTTCAAACCCACTTAATCCAGAATCTCATAATTATCAGTGCACAAAAAAATCTTCATCTTTCCAAACGCAGTTTACACACCTCGTCAAAGACAATACGAGGACGGCTTTTGTCCTATTTCTCACAACTCATTTCCGAGCAGGGAAGCAACAAAGTTGTATCTCCCTTTGACCGTCAGCAGCTAGCAGACTACTTAAACTTAGACCGCAGTGCCTTGTCAAAAGAATTAGGAAAAATGAAAAAGGACGGGTTGATTGAATACCACAAAAATACATTTGAAATTATGCAACCTCAATCCCACTAAAAATTATAAACCCCTGTGGCAATGTCCATTTTCATGATGACCACAGCCATGCTGTTCCCCATGATGCTCACAGTTATGGTGGCCTTCTTCATGTCCATGATGATTGCAGCAGACTTCTGGATTATATGATAGCTTTCCAGCCAGCAAATCTTTCACTGCTTCATCGGCACTGCCAGATACACCGCCATACAGCTTAATTCCATTTGCATCCAGAGCAGTACGAGCACCCCCACCGATACCACCACAAATCAACACATCTACGTTTAGAGCCTTTAAGACCCCAGCTAATGCCCCATGTCCCTGTCCATTGGTATCCACAACCTCAGAGGAAACAATCGTTTTATCCTCCACATCATAAACCTTAAACTGCTCTGTATGACCAAAATGCTGAAACACTTCATTGTTTTCAAAAGTAACTGCAATTCTCATAATCAATTCTCCTTTTGGTTTTGTATACTGTTGATTGATATGATACTTAAAACATCCGCAGCAACTGTGAGAAGCTTTCTCACCATTGCACAGTTGGTATTCACCGCCCTCAATCCGAAGCAAACAACCATCTACCAAAGCATCTGCAAGCTTCTTGCGTGCTGCACTATAAACTAACTGTACCGTAGTTCGTGAAACCTCCATCTGTTCCCCACATTGTTCCTGAGAAAGCCCTTCTTTATCAATGAGACGAATCGTCTCATATTCATCGATTGTTAAGATGATAACTTCTTCTTTTCTGTCTCCTACAGGAGCAAATTCAAGTGTCTGGGGAAAATAACAAACTTTTCTACATTTTCTTGGTCTTGGCATCTTCACTCCTTCCATGTTCCAGATTGTTATACAGACTTCTCTAATTATATAAGTATTTCGGGCATATGTCAATATCATTTTATCTAATATCTTTGATAGTTAGAGAAAACCACAAAAAAATCCCTATAAATTCTAAAACTACTGACTTTATAGAGATTTCTCTTTTTATTGAAAGCTTCATACCTCATCATAAATCTCTCTCATTTTTTTCCCGCAATACTCCGCATTTTCGGGCGTTGTATTTTCCAGGGTTCCATAAATGAAAGGCTTTTCTCTCTTGATAAACTTCATAATCTCTGTATAATCCATCTCTCCTGTTCCTGCTCCAACAGCCTTCAGACCATATCCTTCATTTACCCGAATAAAGTCCTTAAAATGCACCATAGCAATATCTGGGCCCAGTAAATCCATCGCCTCTGCAAATACCTCTTCTCTGTGGTCTACATTGTCCAAATCCAGCATATTCACAGGGTCAAATAAAATTTGCAAATTATGAGAGCCAATCTCATCTAACACAGTACGTGCACGCTTGGGATTCCATACAATATGACGAGCCACAGGTTCAATGGCCAAAATGATACCAAACTGTTCTGCACAGCGCACGACAGGTTTTAAATGTTTGATAAAAACAGAAAGTGCAGCATCGGAACGACATTCTGGACAATATCGATATTCTACATTTGGAGCTCCGGTTTCTGTTCCAACCACTCCACAGCCAAGTAAGGATGCAAAACGAATATGAGCATAATATTGTTCCAATGATTGATGAATTACTTCCTGGTCTGGATGAGCCAGATTCAGATAATTTCCTAGCACTGCAATATCCATCTGATTCTTCTCAAAAATATGTCTTAAATAATGAGCATATCCTGGTGTCAATGCAGATGGACTGCATGGATATTCTTTCATAGCTTTACTCAAAGCAAGATGAACACAGGTATAGCCCTTACCACGTACTACTGGAAGCAGTTCCTCCATAGGCAACTTTTCCGCATCATGGAGACGAAGACCTAATTGTAACATATAAAATACCTCCTATTATTCGAGAATTTCTGGCTGTATTTGTGTTCCATCCTTTCAATGGCTTCTTCTCAGTTGTTCACTGACAGCCATCATACAGGCAGCAGTTCCATGCTGATTATCTGTCATCTGTTCCTCGCTGACATAGTACTCAGGTTTTCCTGTTCGGTTCTTACGGTTGTGAGGGTCAGGACCTGCTCCCAAACCTGCGCTGGCACAAATTCCATACAAATGATAACCATCCTGTTCTTTCTTTAAATAGGTTCTTTCAATGCCATCAAGCACCTGGCTTCCCATCCTTCCATGCTCCTCGTCTAAAATGCCTAGTCGAGTTCCTTTCATCAATGCATAGGCAATCATGGCACTGCCGGAGGTTTCCAAATAATTATCTGGAAAATTTGCTTGGTCCACTACTTGATAAAACATCTTTGTCTTCTGGTCCTGGTATTTTAAAACTCCTTTTAAACCATTTTTTAGAAGCACAGCTAATTCTTCTGCTCTGGGAGTTTGCCCTTTAGCCAACTCATACACATCAGCCAAAGCCATCAGATACCATCCTTCTGCTCGCAGCCATACTGCCGGACTCTGTCCTGTCACTGGGTCTGCCCAGTCCGCCTTACCACTTACATCGCAGCCATGAATGTAAAGTTCTAACTCCTTATTCCATAAAAGTTGATGTGCACTCTGAAACTGATTGACAATATCATCCCAGCTATTGTTCCCTGTTTCTAACAAGGTTTTTGCATAAAAAGGCATTGCCATATAAAGTCCATCCAGCCATACCTGGTTGGGATAAATATCTTTATGCCAGAAGTTGCCTGTCTTTGTTCTGGGATAATGTTTTAAAAAATCATAGGCTCGCTCTACAGCTACTTGATATTGAGCATCTCCAGTCAAATCCCGCAGAATCCGAAGAGATTTTCCAAAGCTAACCTTGTCAATATTATGTTCTTCCTCTTTCCAGTTGGTAACCGTTCCATCTTCCGCCATTAGCCATTGGCTGTTTGCAGTAATATAGCGATTCCATTTCTCATCACCAGTAACTTCTGCCAGATAAGATGCTCCAATCACACAGAGGTCATCTTTATAATTCCACACCTTATTTTTCAAAAATTCTGGAAACATAGTTTCCATGTATTGGGTAAAATATTCCAGCCACATCTGTGACTTCCCCTTTCTCTTATTT
>DEPC01000172.1 GCA_002358555.1 Hungatella sp. UBA3402
TCTCCTTTCTTTCGTACTCGGCTGCTGCAACAGCCGTAGGTACAGTATAAGTCAGGAGAGAGCGAATAGCAAGCGATTTAAGTTAGCTCCGTAACCCCCCTGAGCAGAAAAGAGGTATGAAAAATGTGGTCAGAACCAGGGCCAATCATAAAAGAATATCTTGAAGAGCTTGGCATGACACAAGCATTTTTAAGTCGTGGAACAGGAATAGATACCTGCAAGTTAAATCTAGCTTTGAATGGCAGACGCAAGCTATCTCTTAACGAGTATTCCCTAATTTGTGGAGCACTTAAAGTAGACACTAATTTCTTCCTTAATCCTAGATTGCCAGATAGAAAGGTAGTCTCTGCGATTGTAACCTTGTTCTAAATAGACCATCATGCGGTATCTAACTGATTAACAAATATACAAAGAGACTGTGGTTGTAACCTTTCTAAAACCATCGAGTGGTAGGAAGTGAAAACCAATCCACAGTATCTCCAAATAGTATAGCATACAGACCTTGGAGAGGGTCTATAAACACTACTACTTTATAATACGAGGAAGTGGGGCGAAATGGGCAATAAAAAAGACAATCCATATTTTTCAAATTGGAGAATATGGATTGTAACTGCAACAATGATTATTCAACTTTTGACTGCGCTTGAATATTATCATTTGCGGAGGGAACTTCAAGATTCGGTCGCATTTCAAAAGACGGCGTTGCAGCTTCAAATTGAATGTATGGAGAATTGGAATCGGAAACCGAAAGAGGATTATCAGGATTATTTTGATGAGTAGAGGCAGCATTAATTTGTTCCTATAATTTTGCAAGATATTCAAAGGAGAGGAAGGAAAATGTGGCGTTTAAAGTGGAAGCAAAAGGATATAGAAGGAACCACGGAGGAGCAGATTGAAGATTTGCGTAGTGAAGTAAAAAGCTTACGAATATCTAATGTGATTATATCAGGAGTATTGCTGACAGTTTCAATTATTTATTTGAATCGGTACCTCCAAATTTACTCGTATTACCAGCAGACACTTGAGATGAATCAACGGATTCTTGAAACACTTCAGCAGCTTTCTCCTGGATTTGAACGGCTTCTATCTGAGCTTGAGCAGCTTTTATCTGAGTTTCGGCGGCTTTTATCTGAGCTTCAGCGACTTTTGTCTGAGCTCCAGCAGTTTCTTTAATAGCGTTTATGAATTTTGCCTGAGTAGAGGAGGTGGAGGAAATGTTTCTAACAGAAGAAGGTTTGAAATTGATAGAACATCAAGCTGATAAAAGAAAAAATATCAATTTAATGTTCTTGGTTCAAATCTTAAAAGAATTAAGGGAGATAAAATCTTTACTGAAAGTGCATCAGGATACCTGTAACAGCGGCAATAACAGTTCCGGTGGTACTGATGTGAGGGAAATGAAAAAACTGGAAGCACAAAAAGAAAAAAGCTGCATCTGGCAGGAAGCAGCCAATTTCTGAACAAGAACTTGACTATTTAAGAAAATTTGCTGAAAGTTCGGTTATGGAATCGTTGACAAAAGGACTTATCAAGAGTGATGAGAGATGCTAAAATGGCAAGCCGGCAAAACACAGCACTTAAACAGGAAGGATGTGGAAAAAGTATTGGAATGTAATCATTGCAAGGAACTGGAACTATTAAAGGCAGAAAATAGCCAGTTGAAAAGAGATCAAGAGTTTCTATTTTTGGTTATGGATATTGGATTAGAAGTGGTAGAGAAATGGGCCAAGGAAAACGGGTTGTTAGCGACCGACAGTGAAGATTCCGAAAAAGATTTTGCCAACCAGAATAATCAGGTCAGACTATTGATTGAGAAGATCCGAAAAGCTGACCAGGATGCTCTTTTTGACAGGCTCATTGGACTTCTCGATAGACTCAAGAACTGAAAAGGGTGGTGGTTAAGATAAAAGCAGAAGATGTTAAAGTAACAGTTACATTTACAGAAGGATATAGACAGCGTTGTACAGAAGCGTGCCTGAAGCAGTTCGTATTACACGAAAAGCGTCAGAAAGCAAAAGAAACCGTGTCAGCACCGCCAAGAGCGTAAGAGAAATCAGCAGATAGCAAACTTCATTAAGATGTGTTTTCTGGCTATTGGTTATGGAACCATCATAGGAATGATAGCAGCAGGTATCTGGGTTATTTTATAACATGGGGAAAGGCAATATGGTGATGGAAAGGATTACATATAAGTAAGGTCTTAAGAAAATATAGGAGGTGGAAACACGAAAGATTTAGTTTATCTGAAAAATGATGAGCCTGTATGCGATAGCTTACAAGTGGCGGAGAAGTTTGAGAAGCGTCATGGTGATGTTATGAGAGCTATATTCAACCAACGCAAAAATGCGTTGGTTGAAAAAAGAAAGTTATATAAACAATCCCATTACATAGATGCAAAAGGAGAATCAAGACCTATGTATCTGATGAATCGACAAGGATTTGAAATCTTAGTCATGGGGTTTACCGGAGAAAAAGCCTTAGAATGGAAATTAGCATACAGTGATGCTTTCAGCAGAATGGAATCCATCATAAGGGAGAAATCCACCCAGGCATGGGAAGAAACCAGAAAAGCCGGAAAGCTCACCCGCCAGGCAGAAACCGACACCATTAAACGGCTGGTTGAATACGCCAAGGAGCAAGGCAGTACTCATTCAGACAAGCTATATATGACGTATTCCAAATTGGCAAATAAGATGGCAGGAGTCGCAAAGCGTGAGGAAGCAACAGTCATGCAGCTTAACAATTTATCTCTAATGGAACATATCATTCTTCATGTGATTGATACCGGAATTCTTACAGGGAAACATTACAAAGAAATCTACCAAGATTGTAAGCATAGGCTT
>DEPC01000250.1 GCA_002358555.1 Hungatella sp. UBA3402
GAACCCTGTCTTGCATGACCTGTTCCCTTCTGTCTCCACGGCTTTCTGCCACCGCCTGATACTTCAGAACGTGTCTTTGCCTTCTGAGTACCCTGACGTTTGTTTGCAAGTTGTTGAACAACTGCCATGTGTACGAGATGTTCGTTGACTTCTACACCGAATATATCATCGCTCAGGTCGATTGTCTCAACTTCCCTGCCTTCCATATTATAAACAGATACTTTTGCCATCTGTATGATCCTCCTTTCGTCCGCTCACTCCGCGAACCACTTTTTACGCATCTACTCTGGTAGTTTCTTTGAGTGTCACTAACGCTTTCTTAGGTCCCGGCACAGAGCCTTTCACCAAAAGCAGGTTCTTCTCAGCATCAACTCTCACAATCTCAAGATTCTGAACTGTCACCTTCACGCAGCCCATATGTCCCGGCATTCCTTTTCCCTTGAACACGCGGCTCGGTGAAGAACATGCACCGTTGGAACCCTGATGGCGGTGGAATTTGGAACCGTGCGCCATAGGTCCTCTGTGCTGTCCATGTCTTTTAATAGCGCCCTGGAAACCTTTTCCTTTCGATACTGCAGTAGCGTCTACCTTATCGCCTGCCGCAAAAATATCTGCTTTGATCTCATCTGCCAGCTTGTAGTCAGCAGCGTTATCAAACTTAAATTCTCTTACGAATCTCTTACCGGAAACACCCGCCTTGTCAAAATGGCCTTTTTCAGCCTTTGTAACGCCGTGTCTGTTTCTGATTTCCTTCTTGCCGTTTGCGTCTTTGTTGACAATTTTTTCTTTCTTGTCTACAAAACCCACCTGCACTGCGCTGTAACCGTCGTTCTCCACGGTTTTGATCTGCGTCACCGTACAGGGACCTGCCTGAAGTACGGTAACCGGCGTCAGTGTGCCGTCTTCGTTGAAGATCTGAGTCATTCCGACTTTGATAGCTAAAATCCCTTTCTTCATTACTTTTACCTCCTGTTCATAATCTACAGCGGAACGCCTTGGCGTTCATCCTAGAAACAGGTTATATATGTGGAACACTATAACTCCGATATTCTGGAGATGTTGATTCCTATTTAGGAAAAAGTGTTGCTTCTATATCAACCCTTCTGGATTTTCTAAAATTTTTTGGTGGCTCCTTGAAAGGAACCTGCCACTTTTATAGCATACAAGCTTTGATTATTTATTCTTCATCTTGATATCAATATGAACGCCTGCCGGCATCTCCAATCTGGACAGCATCTCCACTGTCTTTGCACTAGGAGAAATGATATCAATGAGTCTCTTATGGGTCCTCTGTTCAAATTGCTCTCTGGAATCTTTATACTTGTGGACTGCCCTCAAGATAGTTACCACTTCTTTTTTCGTTGGCAGCGGTACTGGTCCGCTTACCTTTGACCCTGTCTTTTTTACAGTCTCAATGATTTTGCCTGCTGACTGATCTACTAACTGATGATCATAAGCTTTCAATGTGATTCTCATTACTTGACTTGCCATAAAAAAAGTCGCCTCCTTTTCGCACTTTTTAATGAAGTACGACAAGCGGTGACTGTACACGTTTCCGGGTGTGTCATTCTTTCTCATCACACCTTTCTGCATAAACCTTGCAGAATATCTGTTTGTACAGTGACTTGTCGCCAGTTTCCTAACTTGACATTCGCTCCACGGAAAACCTGCCTCTTTATGGGCAGCAACCTCTCGCTTCACCGCTATCATGTCACAGCTTTGTTAGCTTAGCATATTTTCCAGATAATTGCAAGCAGTTTTTTAATTTTTTATTGCCTATTATTTTTTAGTAATAATTTAACTACCACAACAAGTTAAATTATTACCTTTTGAAAAAGTTGTAAACGGATGATTTAAGTAAAATTTATTACAGAAATAACATTTCTTAGATACTTTTAATATTTACTATGCAAATATTGGAAAAAATAACTATATGTGTTATTATTATAGAAGAATTCCTCGCTAAAAAGGTAATCTTAGGTATAGGAAGGATTTTTTAAAATGGCTGTTACTTATTATGATATTGGTCTGAATCTGTTCTGCAGACAATTTCCAGACCCTGATAAAATTATCCGTGAAGCCATGGAAGCTGGTGTTTCCTGCATTCTGACAGGCACAAATACTAAGGAAAACAAGAGAATAGATACATTTATAAAAGAAAATCCAGTTTATGGAACTGTTGGCATCCATCCTCATAATGCTGATTCTACAAAACGGGAAGATTTTGACTTAATTGAAAAACTAGCAATAAACAATAAAAAGATTGTTGCAATTGGAGAATGTGGACTGGATTATGATAGAATGTTTTCTACAAAGGAAAACCAGCTTCTATGCCTAGAAAAACATATTGTTCTCGCCGAAAAGCTTAACAAGCCCTTATTTCTTCATGAGCGCAGTGCAGAACAAGACTTTATTCGCAGATTTAAAAGACATTCGGATATCTGCCAAAAATCTGTGGTTCACTGTTTTACAGGAAATAAAGCGACCCTGGACAAATATCTTACTATGGGATTTTTTATTGGCATTACTGGTTGGATTTGTGATGACCAAAGGGCAAAAGAACTTCGTGAGGCAGTAAGACTGATTCCTCTTGACCGGATTCTCATTGAAACAGATGCTCCTTATCTGACTCCCAAGAATGTACCAAACTTAAAAAGAACCAATATTCCTCAAAATATCAAATATGTGGCAAAAGATGTAGCAAAATATATGAATGTGCCAGAAGAATTGCTAATTCAAAAGGCAAGAGAAAATACAAAACAGCTCTTTGGTATTAAATAGCCTTGCTAAACTTAGAGTTTTTGACTTCTAAGTCGCAAGGCTAAAAAGGATTCTCTCTAATTTTAATTAACACAACAAGTT
>DEPC01000157.1 GCA_002358555.1 Hungatella sp. UBA3402
CCTTGATAGCCCTGTGGTCGGCTGCCATCACGACTTCCCTGATAACCCTGACTCTGAGGACGGTTGCCATCTCGATTCCCTGAATATCCTCCCTGCCGTACTCCATCGCGGTTTCCCTGACCTTGAAAACGGTTGTTCTCGCGGTTTCCTTGAGGACGGTTGCTATCACGGTTTCCTTGATAGCCCTGTGGTCGGCTGCCATCACGACTTCCCTGATAACCCTGACTCTGGGGACGGTTGTTGTCACGATTTCCTTGATATCCCTGGCTGCGGTTATTATCACGATTTGGTGAGCTTTGAATGCGGTCGCGCCCCTGTGACTCTCCCTGCCGACTATTCTCACGATTTCCCTGGACTGTATTTATCTGACTCTGAGAATTCTGAGGGCGATTTGTCTGTGTAGATTGCCCCTGATTTTGCATTCCTTGAGGACGATTGTCTTGGGTTGGCTGTGCTTGAGTACTCTGGGAACGCTCAGTCTGCGTTGATGGCTCCTGAATTTGAGGACGATTTGCCTGAGTTGGCTGAGGTCGGTTTTGCTGCACTGGCGACTCTTGGCTCTGACGGTTGTCCTTGGCTGGCCGACTTATCGGTACCTGTTGTGACTGAGTATGCTCTATCTGAGTTTGTCGTGGCTGTTCCTGATTTTGAGGACGATTCGCCTGAGTTGGTTGCACTGGCTGGTTATTTTGAGGGCGAACCGACTGCAAGGTCTGTCCCCTTTGGGCCACCTGACTGCGATTTGCTACTCCTGACTGTCCCTGCATATTTTGGGGATGAATTGCCTGTAGTGGCTGCACATTTTGAGGACGATTTTGCTGCACTTGTTGTCCTTGCACACGTTCACGAGCTGCACCTCTTTGCTGACTTTGTGTGCGTTGAGTATTTCCAGTTCCTCTTCCTGCATTTCTCATGGTCTGAGAATTCTGAGGACGATAGACTGCGGTAATCTTCTTTTTCGGTGTTTCTGCTGGAGCTGTTGTTTCTGTACTGCCCTGTGTACTATTATTAGCTGATGCAGAGACTTCCGAACCAGAAGAGGTTGATGCAAGAGCTCTTTTTACTATCTGGATATGCTCCTCATTTACATTTGAAGAATGACTTTTTATTTCTACATGATTTTTTTGTAAGATATCCAACACTTCTTTGCTGGTTCTTCCCAGCTCCTTTGCAAGTTCACTAACTCTCATACTTACTACCTCCGTTGATATTCATTTGTTTTACCATTGCCTTTACGAACCCTTCATCCAGTACAGCTATGGATGCTCTCAGCTCCTTGCCCATGGAATGACCTAATTCGTCTTTTTTACCAAAAATCCAGATTGGAACCTGATAGTAAGTACACATATCGGTAAACTTTTTTCTGGTGTTATCGGAGGCTTCTTCCGATACAATCACCATATATGCTTTCCCGCCCTTTACTGCTTTCTCTGTGGAAAACTCACCACTGACAATCTTTCCTGCCTTGGTGGCTAATCCGATCAGGTTCAGAACCCGCTTTCTATTGTCCAAGTTGTTCCATCTCCTTCTCCAAAGTTTCGTATACTTCTTTGGGAACTGGCATCTTAAAGGAACGCTCCAGCCCTCGGCTCTTTATTGCCTTTTTCAAACATTCTGAAGACGGACAGATATATGCTCCTCTTCCATTTTTCCTGCCAGTAGCATCCAATAAGATTCCCTCATTCTCTGTTCTCAGAATACGAATCATCTCTTTTTTGCTTTTCATTTCTCCACAGCCAATACATTGGCGAAGGGGTACTTTCTTTGTACTCACTAACTTATCACTTCCATTCTAATCTGAGTGTTCATCACAGTCTTGGCCATACTTGTGTCTATTCAAACTTACAAGTTAATGGTTACCTGCAATTTATGATTCTGGTATTATGCCGTCCTGGTAATTATCCTGATAGTCCTTCTGGTAGTTGTTCTGATTGTTATCCTGATAATCATCTTCATAACCGTTCTGGCTTTCATTTTGGTAATCATTTGTGTAACTATCCTGGGTCTTGCTTGGGTAGCCATCTTTATAATCGCTGCTTCCTTGATAATCACCTCCATAAATTTCTGTTTGATTTTCCTTCAACGGATTTTCATAACTGTCTTGGTAAGTTTCTTTGTATCCTCCCTGATAATTAAGATTATCCTCATAAGTTTCAAAATCACTGGCTTCTGCCTGATAATCAATCCCCAGTTCCTCAAACAGTCCCTGTTCTCTTGCTTGACTCTCACTCTTAATATCAATCTTAAATCCTGTCAGCTTTGCAGCCAACCTTGCATTCTGTCCTTCTTTTCCAATCGCTAGGGACAACTGGTTGTCTGGTACAATCACCCTTGCCTCTTTAGCTTCCTCATCTGCCATTACTAAAATCACCTTTGCAGGGCTTAATGCATTTTCAATTAAATAAGCTGGAGTATCGTCCCAGTTGATAATATCAATCTTTTCTCCCCTCAGCTCATTGACAACAGAATTTACTCTGGCTCCATTGAGTCCTACACAGGCTCCGACTGGATCTACATTAGGGTCATTCGATTTTACTGCAATTTTCGTTCTGGAACCAGCTTCTCTGGCAATAGATTTAATCTCCACGGTTCCGTCCCTCACCTCAGCCACTTCTAGTTCAAAAAGCCGCTTCACTAAGTCTGGGTGAGTTCTGGATACGGAAATTCTGGGACCTTTCGGAGTATCCTTTACTTCAAGCACATAGACTTTGATTCTCTCTGTAGGCTGGAATACTTCCCCCTTCACCTGTTCGGATTCATTTAAAATCGCATCTGCCTTGCCCAAGTTAATACTGACATTTCTTTTTAAATATCGCTGTACCACACCAGGAACAATATCTTTTTCCTTTGCATACCAATCTTCATAGAGAGATTTTCTCTCTTCTTCTCGAATCTTCTGAAGAATCACATTCTTGGCATTCTGAGTGGCAATTCTTCCAAATGATTTGGATTCAATAGGAATCTGCACAATATCGCCAAGCTCATATCGAGGAGCTATCATCTTGGCCTCTGCTAAACTAATTTGTATCAGCGGGTCCTCTACCTGCTCCACCACTTCCTTTTCTGACAGCACTGCAAAATCACAAGTTTCAGAATTGATATTGACTTTGATATTATCTGCCTTTCCAAAATGGTTCTTGCAGGCAGTGAGCAGAGAATTCTCAATCGCCTCCAGCATAACAGTCTTACTGATATTCTTCTCTCTTTCTAGGATTTCCAATGCCTCTAAGAGTTCTTTATTCATTTCTTTATCCTCCAAACTATATTCTCAATTTACTATGAAAGTGTTGCATGGCAGCCATGGTGAATGCAAGCTTGCTTGCGATGAACCATAGATATCGGGCAACTAAGCCAGTGTGAGCAAGTACGAATACTGGCAACGATTGCGGAGCAATCAACTTTCATAGGGCGGCTAATACAACATCAAATGCTGCATAAACATTTAGAAATCGAATGCCAAACGAATGAGAGCAATCTCCCGACGCTCAAATGTCGCTCTGCTTGCGTCCTCCAATTCAATTGTGACCGTATCCTTATCATATTCTGTCAGAATTCCGGTAAAATCTTTCTGTTTATCCTTGGCACGATATAATTTTACCTCTACTTCCTTGCCTATGCTTCTGACAAAATCCTTCTCTTTTTTCAACGGCCTTCCAAGACCTGGGGAGCTGACCTCCAGAATATAGCTGTCACTGATAAAGTCTTCTTTGTCCAGCCAATCACTTAAAATGCGGCTAATCATCTCACAGTCACCTATGGCGATTCCGCCTTCTTTATCAATATACGCCCTTAAATACCAGGAACTTCCTTCCTTTACATATTCCACATCTACTAGTTCAAAATGATGTTGTTCCACAAGCGGAAGCAAAAATGCCTCCGTCTTGGCTTCATATGTTTCTCTCTTTGTCATCTTCACATCACCCCTCTTTCATCATTCCTTGTGTGATTGAGTTTGGGATAGTAATTTTCTTCCCCACAACGAAGGAGTGGACTTTCGCCCACTCCTTATCAATCATCGTATCATGTTATCGTATGTAGTATAACACCTAGATATTACATTTGCAAGTATTTTTTTCTTAGATTTTCCTCATATTGGGTTATCTGATGTAAAAATTTAGGTCATTTGAATGATTACTATTTTTTATCAAGAAAGAGGATATTGTTTTAATAGTTATTTATACAAATTATCTATCCAACATCAGGACTAACTCCGACAGGAACAGAACGAGACGGTGGCGTCTCTGTAAGATACTTATCTAAAACCCAGCCTTCAATCATTTTTCCATTGATATCTTTTTCTCTAATACTTGTCCAGGAACGTCCTTCACTATCACTCTTTCCAAAAACACTCCACCCAGCAATTTTAGTTCCATTGGCAAGTTTCCCAACAATGGAATACTCTGTACCAGCATCTGAACGTACATTCAAATTGCCGCCATCTGTTTTTACATAAAGTGTAGGATATTCTTCCCTTTTCAAGTGTATATTTGTTGACTTTGTATTTTCTAATGGTGTTTCAGCAGCAAAAGCCAAAGTACTAACCATCATAACTGTACATAAAACAGATATGAAAAGACAAATAATACGTTTTATAAATGTACCCTCTCTCTCAATATAAACATACCTTTCTGTAATACTATTCTACTATCTAAAGTTTCCGTCATTACTTAAATCCACCAGATCTCATCTGGTATGGCATCTTGCAAAAAGCCTTCTACATACCATCTGTCATTTTTCTTTTTTAAATAAATATATTTTTCATTTGCGCCTTCAAGAAGACTGCTATTTTGTGAGAAACCAGAAGCATTAATATATACTTTAAAACAGGCTTTATCATCAGTAATTCTAATTTCCATACTGCTTGCAGTTAATTGCAGAGTATTCCACTCTTTTTGTAATTCCTCCGAATATGCTACACCATCAGATAATACACAGATTCCAGCATATTCACCATAATTTATCATAGTACAGTAAGCGAACATCAAGGAATCAGCAGACTTTGTCCCTTCATGAACGAATTGTTCATAAAAAACATCATCTTGTTTTATCAATTCTGGCATTGTACAATATTGTTTTGTAAATAATATCCATTCTTCACCGTCTCTAATATAGGATATTCCTGTAATTCTTTCATTTCCAATATATAATACTCCATAACTTCCATCAGCAAATAAAACGGCTTTTTTGCTGCACCGATAAGACTTTACTGATTGCTTCTCTGGCGGAATATCTTTTGTTAAGACAAAGCCTTCAAATAGATTGTTTTGAGAAATATCACTTGCTATGGTTAATTTCTCGGATATGCGGTCATATTCATATAGCAGTTCCGATGATGCAATCCATATCCATATGATATCACCAGTTTGACTGACAGATATCTTACAGGAAGAATCATTATAAAAATCATAGCCTAATGCCTGTAAATTGATACTATCTTCTATCTCACCAGTATTCAGATTGTGGATAAATAACCCAAAATAATCATGCATAATAACAATATTATCATCTGCAAAGTCTAAAACTGGTATACTGGTTGCAATCTTTGTATTGAGAGACCAACTGGCAGGTATGACCTGCAAATTAGAATTTTCTAAAGAGTTTGATATAGTAATATCAGCGTTTTCCATGCTATTAGCTGCTGTCTCTATTGTTATCTCTGTTTCATTTTGCTGAACTAGTTCTGTATTTGAGCAGCCAACAGCAATCGTAGAAAGAGTTGATAGGACAACCAGAAAAATTATGTATCTTGGCATTTTTAAATCTAACATTTCTACTTCTCTTCTTACTATCAGCTAACTCCACTCCATACCAAAGTAGCCTTTTCCCTTAGACTGTCAAATTCATCATCTGAAAGTGTCTGTATTTTATAGAGATTTCTCATCGGAAGATAATAGATCTCTATCATCTGGGGTTCATAATCTGGACTGAGATAATTCTCACCATAGATAGGCCCTCCAGTTCCCCATCCGGCTTCGCTGTAATCTACAAGGTCGCCATCAAAAAACAAACTGTTCCATAAAGTTTTGCCATGACAGTAATAGACGACTCTCACCTCCTCTCCATTCCGGCTGATATTCTTCCCAACCATGCTTTGAGTAATCTGATACAATCCCTTGTGAGAGATTCCCACTACATCTATTATTTCATCATATTCTTCCAGTTCTTCATCGTCTATATCGGCTATCTCTTTCAATCCAACTCTGCCTTCATCGTTCGTTACCACTACCGCTGGACGCACTTCTACTGACATACGATATCCATCAAAAGGAAGCGGAATTTCGTAATTCCATGCAAAAATTAAAAATCCAGCTAATGCAGTGATGAAAAACAGTGCTGCAATCACTGCCTTCTTTTTTAGAATTTGTTTTATTTTCGTCATTCCGATTCCTCCATACTTTTCTCATTGCCTATTTACTTTTTATTTCCATTTGATTTATTACTACATTATGTAGTAATTTATATATTATCATAAGCATATTTATCTGTTAATACATTTTTATTTTAACTTGATATTACTACATCTATGTCGTATAATTTTATCTGAAAAAGGAGTTGTTGTATATGCATTTTAGCTTAACGAATACCGAAAAAGACATTCTTGAATTATTATGGGAGAAAAAATCTTGGATGTCAGGAGCAGATTTTTGGGATTATTTCAATCAGCAGGGACGCAATTTTAAACGTCAGACAGTGAACACATACCTGTCGCGCATGACAGAAAAAGGACTTTTAGTAAAAAATAAAACCAAATATATCTATGCTTATACCAAGGAAGAATTTGAAAAAAAACGTGCTTTTGAAATTTTAGACACCATGTACAAGGGATCTTTAAAAAATTTTATCACTGCATTGACTGGCAACGTAAAATTAAATCCTGATGAAGCTGCTGAATTAAAAGATTATCTGGATAATCTGGAATAGGAAGTGTTATATGGATATCATTTTATCAATGACCTTGTCTGGCTCTCTTGTGTTTATTGTGTACCGCTTTTTTAATTGCATAAAGTTTCTTCCTCTTTCCCTTCAAAACCGCTATATGATAGTAAAATTCATACTGTTCTTCCACTTTGTTCCTCTGGGATATCTCTTTGCAATCTGGTTAAAACCATTCCGTTTAAAGCATAGGCTTGCTTCTGGATATACGTTTATAGATTGCTCCAAACCACTTATTGTATCTTGGCCTAACAGGTATTATATGAATCCTGCTTACATTCATCATTTGATGCTCATATCTATTTGGCTTTTGTTTTCATTAGCTTTTTTTCTAAGCTCTGTGTTTGCTCGGATTAAACTACGAAGGCAAATTTTAGATTTTTGTGAAGAAATCACATCGGAAGCTGTTTTAACGATTCAGTCCAGATGCCAGGCATTACTAGGAATCAAAAAAAACATTCCAATTTATTGGTCTGGTATCCATACATCTGCCTTTACCTATGGAATCTTTCGTCAGATAATCGTTGTTCCAAAGAGTTATGATATGGAAGAGATAGAACTGGCTGTTCTTCACGAACTCATTCATATAAAAAGAAAAGATTCTTTTATCCTTTTTCTTCGCTTTCTTGCCATGGGGATGTATTGGTTTAATCCACTTATGTTTCTAATTTATAGAGAAACAGATAAACTATGCGAATTAACTTGTGATGAATTTGTGATCGATTAATGAATGCAATCTTCTTGCTCGTCATGTGACAGCATTTAGCAAAAATCAAACTATCATAAAAGAAAGGATTGATTTGATTATGAAAGAAAAAAAACGAAATTGCAACAAATATCCCCTGGCCTCTCTGATATTGTCAACAGGGATTATTCTATGTGGGGTATTTCCTGCTCTGGCTTATGAACTGCCTCAGGAAATCAGGTGGTTTGATGCCCCCGAAAAAGGATTTTCAACGGCCTCATTTATTGAATTTTCTGAAATCGGGCATGAAGAACAGCAAAAATCATGGGAGCCTATAGAACAGATTATCTATGACTCTCAGTTTACAGATATATATGGAAATGTTTATCCTGTAGATGATATTGAGAAAAGGGCAAACTGTAATCATTCTTTTGTACAAGGTACTTATACTACACATACTCAAAATGGCAAGGATGGATGTGTCATTAAAAATTATTCTGCCTTAAGATGCTCTCAGTGTGGTGAAATGAAAAATAAAATTTTAATAAATAAAAATGAATATACCATATGTCCACATTAGATACATACAAAAGGGACTGTTATAAAACATAATAGTTCTACAATATATAATGGTAATATCACAATGATTATCATTGTTTCTAAAAAGAGACTCTGCTGTGCTGCATGACAGGGGTTCTTTGACAGTCTGAATGATATATATCATAAAAATCTACTATGTTTCAACAGCTCTTCTTATCCACTATCCAATCGGTTATAAATATTACTACAACTCGTCGTAAGTTACTAGCTGAATACTTTTTTCCTCTAACCATCTCCTGGTTTCTGGGTTGCAGAGCATCTCTACCTCCAAGGCTCTTGGAACAGTTAAAGAGGACGTTTTTAGAATATAGGCATCTAAATATCCTGGATGACATATGAACATAGCGCATCCCTTGGAACCATAGTCCTTCTCTGCAGCTCTCTTTAATGATTCAAATGGTTCATAATCTGGTTTCATACTTTCCATGCTGGGATAAAGTATGGAATCGCCAAAAGGTACAGAATTTCCCATAGAAAAATCCAGGTAAGGAAGCCCATGTCTCTTGGCCACTATCTTAAGTCCTTTAAAAAAATTATGGCTGGAAACCGCATGTCCTTCAAAATAATGGGGCTGCTGTCCGGTCAGCTCAACAAACCTCTGGTACTGAGCTTCAATTTCCAGAATTGCTTCATCTAAGACAACAAAATCGTCTTTTGCTAAACGATAACTGCGACTGGACTTAAATTCTCCATTTTCCTGAGTAATACTGGGAATTAATTCTGGCCTTGTAAGAGGCTTTCCTACACAAATATTGGTATGCTGTCCATAGCATACAGGGACTCCCTTCAATAATTCCAAGCCATGCTCTACATCAGGCATATTCGTCATAATTCCCACAGAGCCAATTATTCCTTCCTTTACTGCTTTTGCAATTCCATAGTTGACTCCCTCTGAATATCCTAAGTCATCTGCTCTTACAAGTATCCGTTTCATGATTTGCTTTCTCCTTTTTTCCTATAGTTCATTTTGTCATTTATTCTCTTATTATAGTCCAGGATTTTTGCATTTCATAGATTCAATTTTTTTGCAATGGTTTTAATTTCATTGAGTGATAGTCTAGGTACAAATTCATTAATTTCTTCAACAGAAAATTTACCTGATTTTAGCATATTTATTGTTGTTTGAGTTGCCTCTTCCTGTCTTCCTTCTTCCATCAACATCTTTCCAACTTGTGTCATTCCCAATGCCTCCTTGATATACTGCCTAGTTTCCTTATTAATTATTTTGTCAGTAAAGGTTAATATTCCTGCCAAAACAAGTATACAAAACCTAAGCCCCTTCTGTGCGTAACATATCCAAGGTATGAAGGAAGCATCCTTCGTGCAAATCGTGGGACTCACAGGGATAGCCTGTTGATACTGTCAGAATTATTTGGCCCCGCAGGAAGCCCCACCTCTTACAAAAAATTATCCAGTGGATGATTTTCTGTTAGGAGGCGGGAGCAAGTCACAAGTAAAACCTAGCTAATTCCTCTACCCTCTAATCTGCTGCAAAATAAATGGGTCTTTGATTTTTTTATCTTCCGCTAAAAGTACAATTTTGGACATAATCTCTGCAGTCTTGGGGTCCTCGTCCACAAAGGGAAGGAATAATTTTCCTCTTTTTTGACTGTGAACAGGAAGAATATTCAGCATAGCTCCGCCCTTCTGGTGAATTACCCCGCTGCCTAAATGAACGGTATACTCTCCTCTACTTCCCTGGATTTTAGCATGACTGTCTGTTAATGTCACGTTCTTAAGACCAAACAGAGGCAAATTAAATTCTACAATCGCTCTGCGCATCTCAATGGTGGAATGGCTTGTCTCTGGGTCTACACCTCCTACATGAGCCACACTGACTGCCAAATCTACATCGCGCATCACTTCGCTGTAAATCAAATCTGGCACTTTCTCAATCGTAATCGGCACAAACGTCTTTCTGTCAGAAAATTCCACCCACTCTAATGTTGGTGCTTCAATATCACTAGGGGAGAACCAATCTGCCATAGCATAAATTCTGGCGATAATATTTTCTTTATAATAAATTTTTTGAAGACCTTCCTCATAATCGGCAATCCAACGCCGTCCCCTCAAACATCCTACCGTCTTTTGCGGTTGAATCTGATTTCCGGCAAACATTCTAGAAGCTGTTAGTCCTAATTCCTCTGGCATCTTTACATATAATTCACGGAACACCTGCTTAAAGGGCTGACGGATTTGGTGGTCAAAGAGATATTTCTGATATTCATGCCAAACCTTAGTCTGATATAAATCGAGTGGATGAGCAATTCGGATTTTTTCTTCCTTTTGTAGCTGGCATGTTCTTCCATCCCATGATATTAGGAAAATCCCTTGTTGTGTCTTTTCCAGTTCTGAGATTGATGCTCTATTTGACTTTGAAACCTGAGACTTCCCAACCTCTTCTTTTATCTCCTGACTATCTTCTCCAGATAATGCATCTACTGCTACAAACCCTAACGCATTGTCATGAACAAAGACCAAATTTTCCAAAATAGCTTTCACTACAGGATTGCCCATAAGTCCGGCTACTTCTTCTGCAGTAAACCAGTCTTTGTTTTCCATGGCTTCTTCCATCAGCTTCTTTGCTCGGATATGCTGCTCCTTTAATTTCTTATGAGCCTCTTTCACTTCCAACACATAGGGCCTTTTCCCAATTCTTGTAGGAACTGATTTCAGCAGTTTTTCTCCTTTTCTACACAAAATTTCACTTTTACCTTCCTCATTTATCTTCAGGCAAAGTTCCACATCATCTACTTTCGTCCATGTTCTATAAGGAGCAAACTCTTCAATCAGCTTGGTTTCCATCTTCAACGTCAGTCTGGTGACATCAGAAAATCCTGCATGGACACTCAAATTCACGAGTGCAGTCTGAGCAGCTTTCATCTCATTGGTTCGCCTCTGAGCGCCAAACTGTCTAGCTTCCTTAGAAAAGTTTTGGATAAATTGATATCTCTCCAACATATCTGATTCTTGGTCCTTCATAAAAGGCACTAGCCCATAGCTCATAAGCAAATCTTTGTTTCTCTTTGCCCCTATTTCTGTTCGGAGATGTTCCAAAGTTACTTTTCCTGTAGCAGCATCGGCATATTTTCTTGCTCTGGAATGTTTCTGCCCATCAGAAATATATTTTGCTGCCTTATAGACAGAACTAAAATTTTTCTCTCCCAGAAGTCCATAACATTCCCGAAACCAATCAATATCAAAAGCGCCGTCTTGGAGCTGCTCCTCAGATAAGGGAGTATATTTGGCAATAATCGCCTTTTTCTGGTCATCAAATTGTTCATTCATATGAGCCATAAAATAATAGCATCCACTCTTTAGCCCTTTCCACCCCAGACATTCCTCGATAATATCAATCCATTGAGGCGCATACATGGCCACCTCTACAAGACGGTCTGTCTTAATTTGGGTACTTTTCAAAGCCTTCTTTAAGGTCTTTCCATTCTCTCCTTCTGCCGGATAACATACCTGCAAAAGCTCACTTAAAACAGTCCGTTTTGCGTGCCTAGACTGATAGGAATAGTAAGCATCCCTATCCAGAGGGTCTTTTCCCAAAGCCATCAGTATCCGAACCAGATAGGGAATTCCCTGTATAAAGGAAATTGACGAAATATCCCAAGAAAATACAGTCTCTTCTTCTCCCCTGCGAAGCTCTGTATCTACCATTACTGGAATAATAATATCATACAATTCCTGTACCAATTTGCCGCACCAAGTGTCTGAACCCACAAGATTTTCTCCCTGCTCCATAACTTTTTCAGACATCTGGTTGCCAAAAAAACGATTCCATACAGACCTGTTTGACGATTTATAGTATTCTCCCTTTACCAACTGGGTTAGAACGTATAAGGTAGTATTCCTTGGAAAATAATTCATGATACATTGGATTAGGCTGTTTTTAGAAATCAACCCTATATGATATGCCTTCAAAAACCAGTAGGGAGCTATGGGGGTCATAGCCCCTGAAGCGCAGGTGGCATATCCTCCGTTTGAGGGAATAAACTGATTCCGTTCTCTGTCCTCTCGGCATTTCATCTCCAGCTTCCATGCAGCATAAAAAGCTTGAGTAAATTCTTCATCACTCTCCCAATATTCCAAGCCTTCCAGCAGACGATGAAATAATCTCTGACCAGTAATCAATACTGTTGAGTGATAGATATTCCCTCTAAATCCGGCATAAGAATAAGAAATTTCTCTATTTTCTTTATCTATGACTGGCAGCAGCTTTGCCGCCATCTCCAGTCCGGCTTTAAACAGAAACTTTTTATCTAGAAACTCCCAATAATAACTATTCAAAATCTTGTTGATATGATTGGAATATTCTAAACTCAACGGATTGCAGTCAAAAGGCTGCTTTCCAAAAACTGCTTGGTAAAACATCTTACTTTTATCATAGATTTCTTTATTTCCAGGTGCTGAGATTCTGGCTTCTATCTGTAAAACTGTACCATAATTACGGATTTCTTTCGCATAAAAATCTCTTAATTCCTGCTCTAAAGGATAATTTTTCAGACAAACTTTTCCGCCAGCATTTTCTTCGCAGCTTTTGAGTCTTTCAAATCTATTTCCTATTAGCTCCTTATCTCCAGAAATACTTTCATATTCTACGTCTTTATGTTCTCTGATTAAATGGTCAAGTTTTTTTAGTTTGCTGACTATTTCTTCCTCTGATAAAGAAATGCATTGAGATAATATCCCTTCCTTATATACTATCTCAGGAATTTCCTCTACTGTATCAGGCTCATAGAATCCAAACCCTTTTTCTGTAACAACAGAATTTTCCTCTCCCAATATCTCTCCAATAAGAATTTTTTCCTTATCCGTAGGTTTTGAAATGAGAGAAGCCATTGGTTTTACCTTTTCATAGAATTGTTTTTTGCTCTCTGATTTTGACAACCGCAAAAGCAAATCTAATCCAGCGCTGCGTTTTTCCTCTTTTTTATCCTCTAAAAGCCGTTTTAAGCATGGCTCCATATCCTCATCTTCCTGTTTCATGAGCATTTCTAAGAGATTTCCCCTTAAACTGCTTCTTTTAAAGCGCAGCATATCCTCTATAAGCCGATAATCCTGACGTTCCAGATTCATCTTTTTCACCAGAGAGATAGCCTTTTTGGAAGTATATTCCTCTGTGAGTCCCATATATTGAATCAAAAGTTCCTTTTGACTTTGGTTAGCAGGTTCATACAGTAAAAGAGCCAACAGAGTGTCCCTTCCATAAGTTCCTGACATATCCTTTAAAAGTTTTGCTGCCTCAGTAATCTTTTCTTGGTCTTCCAGAATATACGCGATAAATGCCACCTGCCGGATAATTTCCGAAGGCATCAAAGATACCTGATACCAAGGAAAAATACAGGGAGAAAATATAAGACCTTTCTTTGGAATACGTCCATAGATATCCATAAATTTCTTATATAAATCCTCAGCCTCTTCTCTGCTTTCAAAATAATTACTTAAAACTGGCTGTCGAGGTTTCTCTTCGCTGTATATACTTGTATCATCCCGATAAAAGAGATTCCGAATCCAGCCATACGTCTTTGAAGCATAAGCTGGAAAAAAGGCGGCTACCAATTCTAAATCTTGATGATATTCTAACATCACCTTTCTGGCAGCTTGAATCTTAATGTTCTCATCAAACAACGTCTGATTGTAAAAAGAGGCTGTCAATTTTTGATTCTTTGTACCATGGTCAATCAAATCCATGATAGCTTGTACTGCATCTTCTGCCTCATGAAACCCTATGGCCCATAACGCTACACTGATGGCAATCGAATCATTAGTCTTTAACTGCTCCATACAGAAATCGTTATCTCGCAGACATTGCCCCATAAGAGTCAAGATTTTTCCATTCACTCTATCCACAGAATTTTCATCAAAAATTCCAATCCAAGTGGATATGGAGCGTTTTATAGAAGAATACCGAATCAAATCATGCTTTTCGATAGTATCCAAAAGCAGCAGAAAAGCCTCTTTGGTTCCCTCGTCCATAGCTTCACAAATGGACTGGCGCAAGCCCTCCTGAAGTCTGGCCGCCAACAAAAGGTCACATAAAAGCTTATGTAGTTCCTCACTGTCAGACCGAACAATGCCATAAATCATCTCTTGGTCTAAGTAAGCGGTATTGCTTTCACTGAGAATTAAATCTTTGAACGCATCAATAACTTTCTGATTCCCCCTATCAATCTCTGCTGCATAGAGATAACTGAAACCTACGCTAAATCTCCAGGTATTTTTTACATAATCCAGAGTTTCCTCATCCATTCTCCCATAGATATAATCCTCTACAGAGACTTTGCAGTATCCAAAATTCTCATAAACAGTCAAAAGGGAAAATGCTTCTCTTATTTGAGGGCCATAGCCTGCTGTTCTCATAGTTCTTCGGCTCCAACCATAAGAAAAGGAAAACTGGTTCAGCTTATCTACCATATATAAAAATGACTCTCTATACTCTTCTGGCACAAAGGCTTGCATAATTTCCCTCTGTTTAAACCATTGAGATGGAGTTAGCTCTTTGTGAGATTTCGAGGCGGCATAAAATTCATCTGCTACCTTTTGTACAAGCTTCCTTTTTCCTCCTATCACTTCTTCTGCCAGAAGTTTCTCTTCCTCATTTAGCTTACGAATCCGGTTTCGCAACTCCTTTTCCCGTTTCCGGTCAATAACTTGTCGGGTATTTCTGTCATATTCTGCCATAGTTCTCTACCACATCCTTCCTGCCAGCATAGTCAATCTGACAAATGTAAATACTGTTTCCCCTGTGATTTCAATGGGCTCGTCCAAAGACTCCAATGGTCTGTTATCCAGAAAGATTCTGTAAATTCCATCTTCAAAGCACTGAATAGCATTATCTTGAGCCTTTTTAAAATCTGCCTTCCTATCTCCATAAACAGTCCCAAATGAAATCTTTCCTGCCTCGGCTTTATCCTCAATCTCCTCTCTAGTCAAACAGGTAAGAAGTTCCTGATTCTCCTGACGCAAGTTATAGTCTTCCACTCCTGCCTGTGTTACAGCTAAAATCAACTCTTTGACTGTAGATGGGGAGGACATAAGCTGATAAATCTTTGGTTCCACGGATTTCTTCCTTTTCCCCATATATTTAATATTGACTTTTATTTCCATAGCCCCTCCTTATTGCAATGCTATCTTCCATACGCCAAACATTCCTTAACTGGTTATTATGTCTCATTCTATCAAACAGTTCCTTCCAGTCTTTTCAAATATTCTATTACTTCCAACAGAGATGGAAGGATTGCCTGAGCCATTTTTTCATAGTTTGAATCTGGTCTTTTCATATCTGGCACACAGATTACAGGAATATGGGCAGAAAAGGCAGCCTGGATTCCAGCCTCGCTGTCTTCTAGTACCAGACAATTCTCTAAACTTTCTTTTGCCTTTTCACATGCTTTTAAGAAAATATCAGGACTTGGCTTGCCCCTCTCTACCTCTGGGCCAAAGACCATTTCTTGAAAACTTTCTGCAATCTCATGTTGTTTTAACACTCCCAACGCTCGGTCTTTGGTGCTGGAGGTTGCCAAAATAGCTTTACACTGATGTTCCTTTAGATAATCCAGCATCTCTTTGACACCTGGCTTTAATGCAATCCCTTTTTCGCAGTATATATTTTCTCTGGTTGCCACAAACTCTAACCCCTCTTCCATAGAAATTGGAAGCTGAAATCTTTCTATCAATGCTTCCATATTACCTATTCCTGTCTTTCCACTGTAGTTTTGGGCATAATCTTCCACGGAAAAAGAATATCCATATTGCTTTAATAAGTCTTGGTAGAGCTGATAAGAGATTACCTCGCTGTCAATCAGCAGTCCATCTAAGTCAAAAATAATTGCGTTCATCGCAAACCTCCCAAACATTTGTTCTTATTTTATTATACGTTTTTTAGAGGCAGATGTCAAGAAAAGGTAACTCCAGATTTATATCTTTGACATATCTTTTTTACAATCTTAACCCTTTCATATCCTTAATTCTTGATAAAATAATATTACAGCTACAGCTAACTACTCCTGGCAATGGGTCAATGACTGTTTCAATAAGTCGTTCCATCTCTTCATTAGAAGCTGCTACCCCATGAACATGAAGTCGATTTTTTCCGGTAATCCGATACACCTGTGTGATGGCTTCCTCCTGTTTTAATAGTTCTGTAACCTTAGAAAATGTATCTGGCAAGGTTTCAATCTCAAAATAGCAAGAAATGGCTCCACTGATTTTCTGTGGATTGATAATCGTTGTATATTCCTCGATAATTCCTCTCTGTTCTAAAGACTGAATCCTCGCTTTTACCGCCACTCTAGACACTCCCACCTGCTGTCCAATATCAGAATAAGAAATACGAGCATTTTCAATGAGAAGACGAAGAATTTTCTGGTCTAGCTCATCTAACCCTTCAAGAAACATATTTCGTTCACCTCCTTATGATTATTTTCGACGTTATTCCTTCAAGGACATTTTGTAAAGGACTTTTTAATTAAATTCACAAAAAGTTTACATTTAATACAAAAAATAAAGCCAAATTATAATTATGTAAGTATATAATTGACTTATGTAAGTTATATTGATATAATAATTCCATAACGTAAGTTAAATATTTCATAAGGATAAAGTGCTATGAATAAAGATTTGACGAAAGGGCCTGTCATGGGTTCTATGCTACGCTTTGCAATCCCTATGATTTTGGGAAATCTGCTGCAGCAATGTTATAATATTGCAGATACCTTGATTGTAGGAAAATACCTTGGAAAAAATGCGTTAGCAGCAGTTGGCTCCTCATTTACCTTAATGACCTTTTTGACCTCAATTTTGCTAGGCTTATGTATGGGCAGTGGAGCAGTTTTTTCCATTCGATTCGGACAGCAGGATGAAGCTGGATTAAATGAAAGTGTCTGTGCTTCCTTTGTACTTATAGGAGGATTAACACTTCTGTTAAATATTCTTTCCTTTCTCTGTCTAAACGGGATACAGATTTTTCTTCGTGTGCCTGATGAAGTATGGGGAATTATGAGAGAATACCTTGTAGTTATTTTCTGCGGAATTGCTGCCACATTCTTATATAATTACTTTGCCTCTTTCCTAAGAGCAATCGGCAATTCCATTATGCCCTTAATCTTTCTTGCTGTCTCCGCAGTGCTAAATATCCTTCTGGACCTTTGGTTTGTACTGGGATTTCAATGGGGAGCTGCAGGAGCTGCCCAAGCAACCGTAATCTCTCAATATATATCTGGAATTGGGATTGCTTTGTTTACTTTCATTCAGTACCCCAACCTTCGCTCTAGTCTCACTCATTTTCGACTTCGTAAAGAATGTATGAAAGAGATTGCCAACTTTTCTGTTCTAACTTGTGTACAACAGTCTGTGATGAATCTTGGAATTCTTATGGTTCAAGGGCTGGTCAACAGCTTTGGACCTACAATTATGGCAGCATTTGCAGCAGCCGTCAAAATTGATGCATTTGCCTACATGCCTGTACAGGATTTTGGCAATGCGTTTTCTACTTTTATTGCCCAAAACTATGGGGCAAAACAAGGAGAACGAATCCGTAAAGGATTGAAGGGGGCTGTGTTAGCTTCACTAATATTTTGTATTGTTATCTCCGCAGCAGTCTGGTTTTTTGCCCATCCTCTTATGGGATTGTTTGTAGAACCAGGAGAGACAGAGGTTATTATAGAAGGGATTCGATATTTACATATTGAAGGCGTATTTTATTGTGGAATCGGTTGCCTATTCCTACTCTATGGCTTATATCGGGCTTTGGGAAAACCTGGAATGTCTGTGGTACTTACTGTTATCTCTCTAGGTACTCGTGTTATATTGGCTTATGCTCTTTCCGCACTTCCAAATTTGGGAGTTGCAGGCATCTGGTGGTCAGTGCCAATTGGCTGGTTCCTAGCAGATATGGTTGGAATTGGTTATTATATCAGAAAAAAAGAAAAGCTGATTTCTTGGTAGAGTATTAGAAACATGTCTGTTAAAATTTATTTATAGAATTATCAGAAAACCATGATGGACTATCACAGCCTATCATGAAAATGGTACAAGTCTATTTTCGTAGCAAGAGTACAGATTTCATTTGTTGATGCATACCATTATATATTAACTTAACTCGTTGTGCTGGTAGCTGGCAATTTTAAGGAAACATAGCCGCCAATCAGAGTTTGACTACTTTTGATTAGAAAGAATTTTTGTTGAATGTCTGGCAGAATCTTCACAATCTCTGGTTATTTTACTCTTTTTGTGACAATCAATAGGATTTTATGGAGCCGTTGCAAAACGCTATTGTTCTACAATATATAGATACAATATTCTAAATATTTATACTATATATTGTAGAATTTCATTGCTTTGCAACACCCCATGATATTACTATAAGAACTATTGAAACCTAGAACGATTTGTAGTTCTATTTCGTAAAACCTGCCAATTATCAGCAGTAAACTAGATTTCCCACAGCCCTGCATCTACAGGAGCTTTAGTAACTCTTAATTCGCACAACTCTGTGTTAGGAACAAAAGTTCCTATTATCCAAGCGAGTTTAGGGGCTTTTGTGACTGCTTTTAACAGAGTTGTGAGGGCTTAATGTTACTGGCTCCGAAGCCGCAGGGCTGTGGGAATCTGGTTTGCTGTGTTACTCCTGCCTACTACTTTTAACTAACACAACGAGTTAACTTAAAATTAATAACCTTATAGACCAAGTAAGAACTATGAATCAATAATCTATTCTAGCATCCACAAGAATTTTTTTCTTTCCCAGAGCCTATACTACTGTCCCTGGATATAAGCTGCTGCTTCCTGTCCAGAGATTCTTCCGAATACAACAGACTGAGAATAACCGCCACTCTGCCAAGTCACTTCTCCTGCACCATACAATCCTTCTACAACTGTTCCATCCTCATACAGAATCTGTGCATGTTCATTGGCTGACACACCACCCTTGGTCATATGTACAGCAGATTCAATTTTGGATGCATAATAAGGACCATCTGGAAGAAGGGCACGCTCTGGGGTATGACCAAATTCATCTTCCTTGCCTTCTTCTGCATTTTTATTATATTCTTCAATGGTCTTTACAAAATTCTCTTTGTTGATTCCCATCTGGTCTGCCAATTCCTCCCAAGTAGCTGCCTCTATGAATTTGCCGCCCTTTACCTGTTTTCTTACATTGGCATTATCTTCAATCTTCTTGGTATCTACTACCATCCAAGTTACATCTTGGTCTAAAATAGCTGTTCCCATCTCCAAACCGCCCAGACGCTCATTGACAAATCTCTTGCCATCTCCATTGACATAAACACTTCCTGAACCACTGTTAGTTAAGTCTCTGGATGGAACCAAGATTGTAGGAATCACACGAATTGTTCCCATATTCTCCAGTTTAAACCCGTATTTTTCAAATACTGGAACAAAGTCTCCAGTAGCTCCCATCTGGTTGGAAGTATTGAGAACTTCATATCCTGGAGCATATTTGGCCAGCAAGTCTTTATTATAAGAGAATCCTCCAGTAGCAATAATCACTGCATCCGCCATAATATTGTACTTTTCTGACTTGGATTCCACCGTTACTCCGACTACTTTATCTCCCTCAAAAATTAGGTCTGTTCCTTTAGTGCCTGTGCGAATCTCTACTCCTAGCTTCTTAGCTTGAGCTTCCATACCATCTTGAATGGCCTCTCCAGCATAATTATCTTTATCTTTCATATGGTTTCTTCCACCATAGTTATGATTCAACTCAACTCCAAAACTTCTCAGCCAAGCATCAATCACAGATTCTCCTTCTGCCCATACCTGTAGACGTTCTGGCGTATTACCAGCATCCTTCATATCTTCTATAAATTTCTCTACAGAATCTTCCACTCCATTAGCCTTTTGCGCTTCTGAGTTGAATACATCATAAAAATTTAAGTCAAATTTGCCGTTACCACTTAAAATGTCCAGCTTTTCTACAACCAGTACATCTTGTAGACCATTTTCCTTAGCTGTGATAGCAGCACCAAGACCTGCTGGACCACCTCCTACAATCACCAATTGGGTATGAACATCCTCTCCCTGAACTTGCTCTACCGCCGGTCCTTGAGTGGCAAATGTAATATCAGGAAATTCGGTTCCTTGCTCCTTCATAGCCTGGGCAACCGCGGATTTCACTGCATAGGAAGTAAAGGTTGCTCCACTTACACTGTCTACCTCTGGAGTCTGAGCATCAAGAATCCGTTCTGTGATAATAGGAATCGCTCTATTGTATACAACGGAACTTTCATGATGGGAAACTACATCTATCTTCTCCATCTTTCCATCGGTTACTGTAACCTCCAGCTTCAATTCTCCTCCAAAACCACTGCCATTACCCTCAAAAATGCCAGAAGCAGCCTGCTCCTCTTTAGATTCTTCCTCTGTGGTTTCTGCCACAGTGGTAGTTTCTGCTGTTGTGCTCTCTGCCACAGTAGTTTCTGTTGTACTTTCTGCTGCTGTTGTAGTTGATGCTGTCTCCTGACCAGAAGAGCAAGCAGTCATCATCACTGCTGCAGTACACAGTACCAATGCCCTTTTTTTCATAATGAATTCCCTCTCCTTTTTCGAGTACTTTCTTCGCTATTTTATTAACAACGAGATAACTATATTTTATCGGAATGAGAGTTTTCTGTCAATATCAATCCTATAAATGGTTAGGGGTTCTATTCTAAAAAATCTCTATCTTTTTTCCCTGCCCTCTTAGGCATGAGGTATATTGGTATGTTCTGAAATTTCTCTGCTAATAGTAACCAAATCTTCCACCGAAAGCTGGTGTACATCCACATATCCTGTAATCCTTGCAAATGTTTCCAATTCTTTCCGTGAGATTTCTAGGAACCTTGCTTTCCATTTTTTCTTCTTGAAGAACAAATTTATCTTTAGACTATTTACATAAAGGACAAATCAAAAGTTCAGAAAAGCTCTGTCCTTCCTTTTCCTCATCATAGATATAGCCACAGATGCTACATTTATAAACGGCTATTAGTAATTTTCCTTCCTAATCTCAAAATAACTCTGTGGATGATTGCAGACAGGACAAACTTTCGGGGCTTCGGTTCCTACTACCACATGACCACAGTTTCTACATTCCCAAATCTGTACGCCGCTTTTTTCAAATACCTGTTTTGTCTCTACATTGTGTAACAATGCACGATATCTCTCCTCATGCTGCTTTTCAATAGCCGCAACCCCCCGAAACTGTGCTGCCAATTCCACAAACCCTTCTTCCTCTGCTTCCTGTGCCATGCGCTCATACATATCGGTCCACTCTGCATTTTCTCCTTCGGCTGCATGAAGCAGATTTTCCTCCGTAGTTCCTATCTCTCCTAATGCCTTAAACCACAGTTTTGCATGTTCTTTTTCATTTTCTGCAGTCTTTAAGAAAAGTGCTGCAATCTGCTCATATCCGGCCTTTTTCGCCACAGATGCAAAATATGTATACTTGTTGCGTGCCTGGGATTCTCCTGCAAAAGCCTCCCATAAATTTTTCTCTGTTTTTGTTCCTGTGTATTTGTTTTGAGCCATGTCATCTTCCTCCTGATTTCCTTCATTTTTTACTGAATTTTTGTCTGCAAGGTTTTCTCCGCTGTCAATTTAAAAGGTGTTTCCTGAAAACTATTTTCTCGTTTTAGCTAGATAAATGGGATATTATACTCTTTCATTTATCAAAACAAAAATAAAAATAAGAACAATTATTATTATAATTTAATTACTATAAAATGTCAACTATTTTTCCATTTCTTGACACCTTGATTTCTTTCAGATAAAATAAAAATAGAAAAGTATGCTCTTGAAACCCAAACAGCTTGTATGTTTCATTCATTTTTTATATGATGTCGCCAAAAAGACGGCGGAACGGAGATTTTTATGAAAATTACTATCATTGACGGCCAGGGTGGAAAAATGGGCAGGACGGTAATCGAACAATTAAAAAAGGCCCATCCAAACCTGGAATTATATGCGATTGGTACAAATTCTATTGCCACTGCTGCTATGCTGCGGGCAGGTGCAGACTTTGGAGCTACAGGGGAAAATCCCTGTATCGTGAATGCCCGTGATTCTGATATCATTATTGGCCCTATTGGAATTGTCTTTGCTGATGCCCTTTTAGGAGAGATTACTCCTGCTATTGCGCAGGCTATTGGTTCTAGCAAGGCCTACAAAATTCTCATTCCTGTAAACCGTTGTAACCATTATATTGTTGGATGCAATGATGCAGGACTTGGAGAATATATTCGGCTGGTATGTGAAAAGGTAGATTCTATGTTAATGTCTTAGCAAATTCGCCATAAGAATATTGAAAAATATTATCATTTATAGTAAAATCTTCTATAACAAGCATAATCGTTATCATCTACAACAACCAGGAGGAATCACTATGAATCAATGTTATGGATGCAACACCTGCAAAAGTGCAGACAAACCTTTAGAGGAGTTTATTGTCAGTCTCCCTATGGAAACTTCTCACCATCGTGTAGACAGTCAAAGTACAAAATGTGCCTTTGGTCTTCAGGGAGTATGCTGCCGACTCTGTTCTAATGGTCCTTGCCGTATCACACCAGAATCTCCTCGCGGAATCTGCGGAGCGAATGCAGATACCATTGTCACCAGAAACCTTTTGAGAGCTGTGGCTTCTGGTTCTGGCTGTTATATTCATGTAGTAGAAAATACCGCTTTAAATGTAAAAAATACCGCCAAAACCAAAGGTGAGATAAAAGGATTAAATACATTAAACCGTCTTGCTTCTATTTTTGGTATTGAAGAAGATGATGTCTACAAACGGGCAGAAGCTGTAGCTGATGCAGTTTTAAAAGACCTCTATCTCCCTGAATATGAAAAAATGGAGCTGACCGAAAAGCTGGCTTATCAGCCTCGCTATGAAAAATGGAAAGAACTTGGTCTTCTTCCTGGAGGCGCCAAATCGGAAGTGTTCCATGGTGTAGTTAAATGTTCTACCAATTTAAACTCTGACCCTGTAAACATGCTTTTAGACTGCTTAAAACTGGGAATTTCCACTGGTATCTATGGCCTGGTTTTGACTAATCTGCTCAATGATATTGTTCTTGGAGAACCAGAAATTCGCTTTGCACCTGTTGGTTTAAGAGTCATTGACCCAGACTACATAAATATCATGATTACAGGTCATCAGCACTCCATGTTTACCTTCCTTCAGAATCGTCTTACTGATGAAGATATCAAAGAAAAGGCGAAAAAGGTTGGAGCTAAAGGTTTTAAGCTGGTAGGCTGTACTTGCGTTGGACAGGATTTGCAGCTTAGAGGAGCCCATTATACAGAAGTATTTGATGGACATGCTGGAAACAACTATACCAGTGAAGCGATTCTTGCCACTGGAGGAATTGATGCTGTTATTTCCGAATTTAACTGTACACTTCCTGGAATTGAACCTATCTGTGACGAATTAAAGATTAAACAAATCTGTATTGACAATGTGGCTAAAAAAGCCAATGCCGAATTAAAGGAATTTGACTTTGAAAATCGCCCCGCTGTGACAGAGGAGATTATTGATGAGGTTATTGCCTCCTACAAGGCTCGCCGTGGCAATGTACCTATGAATCTAATGAAAAATCATGGCAATGACAATACTCTGACTGGAGTAAGTGAGATTTCTTTAAAGAATTTCCTTGGTGGAAGCTGGCAGCCTCTCATTGATTTAATTGTAGCTGGAGATATCAAGGGGGTTGCTGGTGTAGTAGGTTGCTCCAATTTAACTGCAGGTGGACATGATGTTTTAACGGTAGACCTTGTAAAAGAATTGATTGCAAAAGATATTATTGTACTCACGGCTGGTTGCTCTTCAGGTGGCATTGAAAATTGTGGTCTGATGACACCAGAAGCTGCCCAATATGCTGGGCCAAAACTTCGGGCTGTCTGTGAAAAACTTCATATTCCTCCAGTACTCAATTTCGGTCCTTGTCTTGCCATTGGTCGTCTGGAAATCGTGGCAACAGAATTGGCAGAGGTTTTGAAGGTAGACCTTCCTCAGCTTCCTCTGGTTCTTTCTGCTGCTCAATGGCTGGAAGAACAGGCATTGGCTGACGGCTGCTATGGTCTTGCATTAGGTCTTCCTCTCCACTTAGGACTTCCTCCATTTGTGACAGGAAGCAAGGTAGCTGTAAAGGTTCTTACAGAAGATATGAAACAACTTACTGGCGGTCAAGTTATTATCAACAATAATGCCAAAGAGTCTGCAGATATCTTAGAACAGATTATTCTTGAAAAGCGTCAGGGACTTCATATATAGAAAGGAGTGGTAAAAATGAAACGCATCATAGTAGAATATGAAAAATGTGATGGCTGTAAAAACTGCTCCGCTGCCTGTATGCAGGCACACCGGAAAACGGATGGGACTATTTATGATTTAGATTTGACAGACCCTCAAAATGAATCTCGCAATTTCATTTTAAAAGATGCCAAAGGTCAATACAAGCCTCTATTTTGTCGTCATTGTGATGACCCAGAATGTGTCAAATCCTGTATGAGTGGTGCTCTCTATAAAGAGCCTGAAAGTGGCCATGTATTTTATGATGAGACTCGATGTGGCTCCTGCTTCATGTGTGTCATGAATTGTCCTTTTGGAATTCTAAAACCTGACACTGTCACCCAAAGCAAAGTCATTAAGTGTGATTTTTGTGTAAACGCAGGCGGAGAACCGTCCTGTGTAGCCTCCTGCCCCAAGAAGGCTATCCATGTAGAGGAGGTGTGAGACATGAAATATGTGATTATCGGAGCCGGAATAGCAGGTATTGAAGCTGCCAAAGCTATCAGACAGCAAGACCATACTGGAGAGATTCTCATGCTCTCCATAGATAGTTATGTACACTCCCGCTGTATGCTTCATAAGTTTATTGCTGGAGAACGCGACGAAAAGGGGTTGGACTTTACAGAACAGGATTTCTTTGAAACATATCAAATTACATGGATTAACGGTGTTCGAGTAGAAAAAATTATTCCTGACAAAAAAGAAATCATTCTTGATACAAAAGAAACCATGTCCTATGATAAACTTCTCCTTGCCAATGGAGCTGACAGTTTTATCCCTCCTGTTGGTCAACTGCGTCAGGCGTCCAATGTATTTGGCCTCAGAAATCTCTCTGATGCGCAGGCTATTGTTGAAGAATCTAAACATGCAGACCAAGTGTTAGTAATTGGCTCTGGTTTAGTTGGATTGGATGCTGCCTATGGCCTTTTGGAGAGAGGAAAAAAGCTTACTGTAGTAGAAATGGCAGATAGAATTTTACCTGTACAGCTTGATGCCCATGCTGCCAAAGCCTACCAAGACCGATTTGAGCAGGCTGGAGTCCGCTTTATCTTGGAACGAAAAGCTTCAGAAGCAGTATGTGAGTCTGACGGCAAAATTCATAAAGTTATCCTGGACAATGGAGAGGAAATTCCTTGCGACCTCATTATTGTAGCTGCAGGTGTTCGTTCTTCCTTAGCTTGTCTGGAAGGAAGCGGTATTTCCTGTGAAAGAGGGATTGTTGTTGACTCCCTTTTAAAAACCTCATCTCCTGATATCTACGCTGCTGGAGATATTACTGCTCTATCTGGAATCTGGCCCAATGCTGCAGACCAAGGACGTATAGCTGGAAAAAATATGTGTGGACTTTCTATCCCTTATACAGATACCTATGCAATGAAAAATACGATCAATTTCTTTGGATTAGTAACTCTCTGTGTAGGAAGAATTCGCGAAGAAGATGGAGATATCATTCATATAAAAGAAGACCGCAACCAATATAAGCGTCTGATACTCAAAGATGGCAAGGTAGAAGGAATTCTTTTCCAAGGCAATATTGCCAATGCTGGAATTTGGCAATACCTTATCAAGAATAAAATTGATATCTCAGGGATTGACAAGGATGTATTTCATATCAGCTATGCAGATTTCTATCAAGTAGGTGATAGAGGAAAATATGAGTGGGCTTTATAGAAAAGAAAATAGTTCTGGATATCCGTATCCAGAGCTATTTATTTGCAGCAAAAAGTAACGCACCAAAGAAGGCTGCTCCCCGTCCTTCATCTACAGGAGCCTTAGTAACTCTTAGTTCCCTCAACTCTGTGTTAGGAGCAAAATTCCCTAGTACTGCCTTGCGCAAATAATAGGGAATAAAGTGCCTAATGTCTACGCCCTCTACACGCCTGCCTACAAATTTTAACTAGCAC
>DEPC01000221.1 GCA_002358555.1 Hungatella sp. UBA3402
TGATTGATAGCATAATTCAATGCCAGAACTGCTCCCAGTGAAATTCCACAAAGAATTACAGGCTCCGAAAATGCATCTAGATACATTTCAAAGGAAAGATATATTTTTTCGTAAGTTATATCTTTTCCTTTCCATAAGCCAAATAGGTCAGGACAATCAGCCTTTATATTGGAGGATAGAGATGAGACTGTTCCATTCCAGCTTGCAGGGGATTGCCCCAGCCCATGAAGAAAGATTATATTCATTTTTTCACCATTTTTCCAAAGCATAAATCGTACCTCATTCATAGTTTTCAGAATCTCTAAAATTTCTGCAGATAAATATTCCTGCCATCTTGCTGATTCGGATTTCTCCTTTTTCTTCCATTTTTTTCTGTAAAAATCTCTTAAATTCTAACTGCCTTTGGCTGAGCATCTCATTTTGGTTTCCATGACAGGACAGGATATAGTCTAAAAGAGGTTCCACCTCGTTCACCAAAAGATAATCTTCATATATTACCTTCTCTACATGGTCAAAAACTTCTTCTAACATAGCCTGTCCATTTTCCAATCCAAACAATTCATAGAGGGCTACCTCTGATAAGGTAATCTTGGGGTCAAACTCTTGTACAAGCAGGGTAACTTCCCTCATATGTTCCTGCCCATAGGTACTGCAATAAAATACTCCATCTTTTCTCATGACCCGCTGAATCTCTTTCAAAGCTTGGGGAAGATTTTTTACATAAAACAACACATGATTGGCGATTACACAATCAAACAGTCCATCTTCAAAGGAGAGCTTTTGACAGTCTTCTGTCTTAAATATCAGACAATCGCGTCCAGCTTTCCTCAAAAGGTCTGCCGCATCTTCTACCATACCTGATGATACATCTGTTACATAAATTTCTCTCTCCTTTAGAAGTTTTCTATCTACTTCCTGCCACAGTTGTCCATTTCCACAGCCCACCTCAAGGATTTGATTCATCTTATTCATAGGAATCTTGGAAGCTATCCATGGAAACCAAGGTATTGAATTGTGAGAAAATCTCTTGTGTAACTCAATTCGAGCATTGATATTGACTGCTGTTTTATACTGCTCCACAATAGCATGTTCCATATTGGTCATATGAATCAGATTTAAAATGCTGTTCCAGTCAATTTCTCCTGAGGATTCTACCATCTTCCAGGTATCCTCCAAGGTTTGTTCCATCATTTCTAGATGACGGATTCTCTTGTGAATCAATTCTTTTTGGAGCTTTAAAGAATGGGCCATATCCTCCCTATCATCATTGATAGTCAAGGACATAATTTCCTCTAAAGAAAACCCAAGATATTTTAGTGACAAAATCTTTTGCAGACGTCCAAAATCTTCATCAGTATACAGTCGATATCCTGTTTCACTTATTTTGCTGGGACGCAAAATTCCCTGTTTATCATAAAAACGAATGGTACGTACCGTTACATTTGCCTTTTTTGCAAATTGTCCAGATGTATAATATCTATTCACTTTGATTGTCCTCAATAAGCCTCAATCCTGCTGTACTGGTGACAGGAAGGGAAAAAATAATAGACTTTGCTTTGCTCTCCATCCCCGCATCTCTCATAACAGCCTTCATAATATCTGACCTCTGATTGGTTCTACTCACAATAAAAATAATTTCCTTCTCAGAAGCCAAAGATACACCAAAAAAACTTTCTGCTCTCTCCATTCCTGTTCCTCTGGCATGGATAACTGTCCCGCCACCTGCTCCTGCACGTTTAGCTGCATCCATAATCATATTGCTGTATCCTTGGTTGGCAATGACTACTAAAAGTTCATATTTCGTTTCCTTCAATATTCCTTCCTCCTCTTTTACATAATTTTGCTGTTCTGTCAGAAACTTAAGCTCTCTTTTTCCTCCAATGCTGGCAAGTGGAATGGTAAATGCAATTCCCATCCCTGGAACATCAATACGAAAACGATTTTGCAGTCCTTTTTTTACTTCTTTCCATGTCTCACTAGTTACCACTCCAAACAATACCGCCTTTTCTGCTGATTCTAGGCCAAAGTAATCCATAACTTCACTGGCTGCAGTACCTCTGCCCAAAGTAATCAGATTGATACTAACCCCTTGTTCTTTATAAAAACCAAGGAAGTTTGGCAGCATATTCCGATTGGCAATAGTAGTCATTAAATAAAGCTCACTCATATCTACCTCTCTTTACAAGTTAATAATATCATAATCTCCATAGATTTCTAGTCCATTATCCATTTGTGCCAAATTCCCTTGTATTGCTGCCTGTTTGGTTTGAAACTGATAAACCAATCCCAAAGCTTGAATTGTAATCAAAGGCGTCATAGCTACCATAGCAACCACTCCAAATGCATCCCTCACCAGATTACCTCCAACCGCCTGACATGCACCCATAGCAAAGGGAAGCAAGAAAGCAGCTGTCATGGGCCCAGAAGCCACACCACCAGAGTCAAAGGCAATCGCTGTAAAAATTCTTGGAACAAGAAATGTTAGAATTAGAGCCAATCCATAGCCTGGAATCAGATACCAAAAAATCGAAATTCCGGTCATTACTCTGGTCATAGCAAGACCAATGGAAATCGCCACCCCCACAGATAGACTCAGTTTCATTGCTGTACCTGACACTGCTCCATCCGTCAACTCCTCCACCTGCTTCATCAATACATAGACTGCTGGTTCTGCCAAAACAATAAAATATCCAATCATCATTCCCACAGGGACAATAATCCACTTTTCCTTAAGCCCTGCAAGTGTCTGTCCCAGAAAGCTTCCAGCAGGCATAAATCCGATGTTAGCTCCCGTCAAAAATACTACTAATCCCACATAAGTATACACCAATCCTATCAAAATTCTTCCTAAAGATCGCCTGTCCATTTTCAGAGAAATCACCTGAAAAACAGCAAAGAACACCAGAATTGGCAGCATGGATAACGCGATTTCTTGCATATAATGAGGAATTGACGATGTAAACATCTGCCTCAAAACCACAGAATTGTCAGCTTCCATATGTTGAGCTACTGCATAGTTACTATTTTCAGGTCGAAAAATAATTCCCAGCAGCAGCACTGCCAGAATTGGTCCTACGGAACATAGAGCTACTAGTCCAAAGCTGTCATCCGATGCATGTTTATCATTTCTGATAGAAGAAATACCAACACCCATGGCCATAATAAATGGTACTGTCATTGGTCCTGTGGTTACACCACCTGAATCAAAAGCTACTGCCAAAAAATCCTCTGGAATTAAAAAAGCCAGTCCAAGAGCTAAAAGATAAAGGAAAATTAACATAGGGGCTAATGCAATTCCAAACAACATACGCACCAAAGCCACAACCAGAAATACTCCCACACCGCAGGCAATAGATAAAATCAAAACCTGCCTAGGAATAGCTGGAACCTGCCCTGCCAATACTTGAAGGTCAGGCTCTGATATAGTGATTACAAATCCAAGGATAAATCCAAGAACCACCATTACCCACAGTTTTCGGCTTTTAGTCATACTTCTTCCTACCTGCTCTCCCATAGGGGTCATGGATAGCTCTGCCCCCAAAGTAAAGAACATCATACCTACAATCAAAAACACAGCTCCCACTAAAAATTCCATCACAATCCCTGGCGGAACTGGAGCAACACTGAAACACAAAAGCAAAACAATTCCCACTACGGGGAGCACTGCCTTAAAAGCCTCCTCAAGTTTTTCCTGAAGTTTTGGTTTGTACAAACTCATGGATATCCTCCTTCTTGTTTATAGGTATTCTATTTATTATACATGAAAGTTTCCCTGTTTCCAAACAATTTTTACGTTAAGGTTCTGTTAAATAGCTATGCTCCATAAGAATTTACATCTATTCAAGCGGTAAATCCATCAAAAAAGGGGTTAATACCCCCTCTTTCAACCAATATTAAACTTCTGCTAAATTTGTCAGCAACAGCACTACAAACAGCAAAATTGGAAACAATACTGCCATCATAAGACCTTTTTGAAGGTTTCCTCCAGCTTCTGCTGCTAATCCGACCATAGCAGGCCCTGCCAGACAGCCTAAATCTCCAGCTAATGAAAGAAATGCAAACATAGCAGTTCCACTTCCAGGAAGTCCTTTTGCTGCCAGGCTGAAAGTTCCAGGCCATAAAATCCCTACTGACAATCCACACAAGGCACACCCTGTTAATGCCCACACAGAAGATAAAGAAAACGAAGCTAATCCATAGCCTACTAAACATAATCCTCCACTTAAGAGCATAAAACGCTTAAGAGAAATTTTTTCACTAAATTTGGCATAAAAAATTCTGGAACTTCCCATCAAAGCTGCGAAAAGACAAGGTCCTGCCAAATCTCCTGCTGCTTTGGATATCTTAAGTCCAGATTCCGCAAAGCTAGAAGCCCATTGACTCATAGCCTGCTCACAGGCTCCAGAGCACATCATCAAAAGAGCAAATCCCCAAAATATTCTGCCTGTTATCCACTCTCTCCAAGAATTATCACTGTTTTCCTCTTTCAGAGAAGGAATGGGTACTTTAGCAAATTGTATCGCATTGTAGGCAGGAATCAGTGACCAAAGGAAACATAAAATTTTCCAATTTTCTTTGCCTGCCACAGAAAAAAATAAGGTAGTCCCTGCTACCATCATCACATATCCCCAACAATAAAAGGAATGTAATAAACTCATAGAAGCTGATTTTTTTTGAGTAGGACATGCTTCTACAATAGGACTCAACAGCACTTCAATCAATCCACCTCCCACAGCATAGAATATTACAGCTACTATAAGTCCTTTATATCCTGGGAGGAAAGCCATTGCATTGATACCTAACGCAGACATAATATGGGCAAATACTATAGATTTTTTATATCCTACTCGGTCAACTGCTGTAGCAGATATTAAGTCTACCACTAATTGTATTCCAAAATTCATAGTGATTAGCAAGGTTATCTGCTGAAAAGAAAGCCCATAGCTCTCCTGAAAAATTAAAAATAGTAGGGGAGCTAGGTTATTGACAATGGCTTGAGTGATATATCCTATATAACTTGCCTTTAAGGTATTACCATAGTCCAGTTTTTTCCTTTTCCACATGAGCAAAAGCCTTTCTATCCATAAAGTCTATCATACTATGATATTCCAGCTTTTGTATCAATGAATACTTTTTTCGCTCTATTTCTCCGGTTTTAGTGGCCCATAAAAGTAAGAAGCTGTCGCTCCGCCATCAATAAGAAAATCTGTGCCTGTAATAAAAGCCCCTTTTTCGCTCATCAGCAGTTCTGCCACATTTGCAACCTCGTCAGCAGTTCCTGGACGACCTGCTGGACATTTGGCAAACATATTTTTATAAAAATCTCCACGAGGACCGTTAAATTCGTCTATTGCTAAAGGTGTAACAATAATACCAGGAGAAATAGAATTAATTCTGGCCCCTTTTTCTCCCCATTTTACAGACTCTGCCATAACACGTTTTTCATTGCAGCGTTTTGCCATCTGATAGGCATGAAGTGTATCCTGAATCTTTGCTGGTTGCAATATATCCAAAGAAAGAAGTTCTTCGGTTGGTGTACAAGCAAGCTGCTCATCTTCTTTGGCACTAAGTTGTGGCATACGATGTCCTGATTGACTAGAGATGGTCACACCGACACCTCCAGGGGCAATCGCTTTTCCCACCTCTTCTAACAAGACCGCTGTACCATAAAGGTCAACATTTAAAATTGTTTCTATCGATGCTTGACTTGGTGAAACTCCTGCTGCATTGACTAGCATTGTGATATCTCCAACTTTACATGCCTGTGCAATCAGATTTCTGATGGATTCTCTAGACGATAAGTCCATTTCCATAGCCAATACATCAAATCCAGCTTCATTCATAGTCTTAGCGATTATCTGTGCATGTTCTGGTTTTTTATCGCCTAAAATAATTTTCTTTCCATATCCTATTCTCCGAGCAATCGCCATACCAATCTGACCAGCTCCAGTTAAAATCATTACTTCTTTTCTCATATACTATTTTCCTCCATTCAATAATTGATTGTTATAAGTAAATCTGTTTTATTTTTATTTATTATAAAAAACTTTTATTTCAAAATCAATTCGATTTTCAGGGGGAGTCTAATAAGAAAAACTTATACGAAAAATCAATGAATTATTTATTGCAAAAATAAATCGTCAGAGATAATTTATTGATACTTGTACCATTAGATATATTAAAAGAGAAAGGACTGCCCTAAAAATGTTATCTTATAATATAGAAAAATAACATTTTTAAGATAGTCCCTCATTTTATCAATAAAAAGGTAATATTCTAGAGCATATCTAAAAACTCATTCGTGCTATCTATATGTTCTTGTTAAATAAATTCTTTTTTGAGAATATCTGCAAATTCCTCTACATAATAACCAGAATTATCCTTTTTCCAAAATGTACAGTAATTGCGAGTAATATGAGAACCTCCTCGAAAAAGAGGAATTCGGCTAACAAGCGGACTAAAAGCTTCTGCTTGTTTCATTCCCTCCACTGACATAAATCCTTGACCTGCAATTATCATCAAATGGGCTTCCTCCAGAGCAAGATGAAGTTCTTGCCCACTATAACCACGGAGATAGCCAATTACTAAGGTAGCTTTTCCATCTTTGGAAAGTCTAGCAGCTTCTCTGCACATCTGCTCATAATCAGCAATTAGTATCAGACTTTTTTTATAGAAATATTCCCCCGCAGAAGTAAGTATAAATTTACGATTTTTTCTTTTGAGCAGATGAAACCCCAACTCTCGCTCTAATGCCTGTATCTGCTGTGAAATCGCAGATTGAGAGATATGACATTCCTCTGCTGCCTTTGAAAAACTGTTATTGTGCACAACAGCCTGAAAATACTTCATCTGTCTTATCATTGATTCTACGATTCCTTCATCTTCTTATAACAATACTTAATAATATCTCTTCTGGTTATAATTCCAATAAAATTCTCCTGGTCATCTACCACTGGAACAAAATTTTGATTTAATGCCTTGTCAATCATATCTTCCATAGTAGCATCAATAGATACTGGTCTATTGTCCGACCTTCTTGGAATCGTGGTTACTGGCATATGTTCAGCACCTCTTAAGCTTAAATTATATTCATTTTTAATTCCCCACAACATGTCTCCCTCTGTTATGGTTCCTATGTATTTTCCTTGTTTATTAATTACAGGGACTGCTGTATAGCGATGGTATTCCATAATCTCAAGCACCTGGCGCAATGTCTGGTCATCATAAATGTATGCTACTTCACTCTTTGGTGTCAAAAAAAATAATATGTTCATACAGTTCTCCTTGTCTTTCGTTCCGTCAACTGCGGAACTTCGATTTATAGTATAACTGAATTCTCTGAAACTGTTGTGAACAAATTATAAGGTTTTTCTTAAATCTTATAATACGTTTTATAGATTTTTTTTAATATCAATTCCAGCTTAATAATTCAAATTTCGCATATCGATTTTAGTTATATATTTATTGAAGTATGAAAATCATTAATTAGAACTTAGTAGTGCCCACCTCCATAAAGAAATCCCCTTGACTCCTGCAAACGCAGACCAAGGGGATTTTTTGTGGAGTGTAACCCTCCAGTATAAATCCTAATCAAAAGTCATTTAACTCATAGTTTCCTTAAACTTAAAAGCTTCTTTAAGCAGAGTAAGTTTCTCCGAAATCCTACTCAAAATAATCCAATGGGTCTACTTTATTCCCTTGATGCTCTAACTGAAAGAATACATTACTTCCTTCTACAGAATAATATTTTGTGGGCTCCGCCACATATCCCATAACCTGTCCTGCTTCTAGGTACTCATTTTCTACTACCTGAACTTCCTTTAACTGCCCACAGGTAGCAATGTAATCATTACCCATATCAAGAACCACAAAATTCCCCAGTTCTTCATTCGCACTGACTGCCACAACCTTGGCATTAGCTGGAGCTGCTACAGGCTGACTTACCTCAGCCTGAATCACTACACCTGGATTTACCTGGTATTGTTCCAGGGTAGGAAAATAGATGGTAGAGTCCATACTGTAATCTAGCAGGACATTTCCCCTCACAGGCCATGCCATTTTGCTTGTATCAGAAAAATCCAAAACTAATGACACTGCATTTTCTACACCAGAATCCACTTGGGCTGCTTCTGTTTGAGCTGACTGTACTGGAGAAGTCTCAGGTCCTTTAGCCATCTGAACTGGCTCTGTTTCAGGAACATTTTCTGTATGTGGCTGCATCTGCTCTCTCTGTGCATCTGCAGTTCCGGCAACCTGGGTAGGAGTTTCCACCACATTATCTTCTGCAATCAGCGCCCCCTGATGGTCCTGCATGTACGGATTTTCTTCTTGGGGGGTATTTCCTCTTTGAATTGTAACCACGCCTGCTGCAGCAACAATAGTCAACAGGCCCAACACCAACATGACAAGAAATAGTTTGTCCTTGAACATTTGATTGAATTTCTCTTTCACCGTTTATCACCTCGGTACTATTCTTACCAAAGGCACAAGAGTTATTCATTGTTCTTCGGAAATAATTTCGATATTTTGATAATAATAAGTTAAAATCTCCTCTGCCCTCATTCCCTGTGTCGCTTTTTTGTGTGCTCCATACTGACTCATGCCATAACCATGGCCTTGACCACGACATACGGCCCTCACTCCCTCTTCGTAGCCCTCAAGAGTATAGGCGGCAGAAGGAAGTCCCAGACATGTCCGCACTTCCTCTCCATCAAAGCTATGGCTTCCTATTTGGATTTCTGTGACATATCCTGCTTTGTCTCTTGCAATTAGCTGAATTGAATCTGGAATCTGCTCTGCATTCACATGTTCTCCCCCTGGCATTTTCTGTATTAACTCAATAAACTGCTCAACAGTCCATGTAATTACTGTGAGATATCCTTCTGCTTCTACATCTTCTTCTGCTTCTACAGACAAAAGATAAGGGTGAGCTTTATCACCGTCTCTAGTCTTTCCTGCGCTGGCTCTGTGAAACAGTGGTTCTATGTAATCCCCCTCAAATAAGATAGTGTTTCCTTTTGTCGCTTCTACTGCCTCTCGTACCTTCTGGTAATATTCCAAAAACCTTGGTTTCCCCCAAAGTTTTTCCATCTGTTCTTCTTCTAAATATTCCAGACTTAACTCAGTCTCAGGAATTTCCTCTCGTCCTTCCATCTGTCTGTATACAAAGGTTCTTGCGATGATGGCTTGCGCCTTCAACGCTTCTAATTCATAGTCTGCTGGCATCTGCTTTGCCACTGCTCCTACCAGATATTCCTCCACATCTACATAGCTGCGATTCTTCCTATCTAAATATATCTTTCTATTACTATTCAAGTTATTTTCTGCAAAGTTTTTTTCTTGTATTCCATTTATAGTTCCACTCAAGGCCAAGGTTGCCACATAGGGAATCATCACTACAATCACACAAAAAACCAAAAATCGGCGCATAAAAACCCCTCTTTCCTAAAATACTCTGTCCAGCCATATAAAAGTTTTCCATGGCTGAACAGTTTTTTACATTTTATGAAAAAGGGGACAAATTATTTACATCTATTTTTTAAATTTCTACATCGATTTTGTCTAAATGCCATACCTCATCTACATATTCCTGAATGGTTCTGTCAGAACTAAACTTACCAGAGCATGCCACATTCAGCATTGATGCCTTTGCCCACCAGGTCTTATTGCGATATGCCTTATCCACTTCCCTCTGAGCAACAGCATAAGGCACACAATCTTTTAAGATAAAGTACATATCTGCACGGTCGTGAGCATTGCCATTTAGCAGAGAATCATAAATCTCACGGAACATGTTAGGGTCTTGAGGCGCATAAAATCCATTTACTAACTGCATCATCACTCGACGGATATTCTCATTGCTGTTGAAAATCTCAACTGGATAGTAACCGCCATTTTTCTCGTAGTTGATAACCTCATCCGCAGACAAGCCAAAGATAAAGGCATTCTCTCTTCCTACTTCCTCCACAAT
>DEPC01000169.1 GCA_002358555.1 Hungatella sp. UBA3402
ATAACTCCCTGCTTGGAAAATGGAAAAACTGCAAAAGTTGATATTTTAAACGATGGAGAAATAGGATTCGGCTCTACAGAATATATTGTTTTTCGCGCAATAGATGGGATAAGTGATGCAGATTATTTATATTATCTAATTTGTAGTCCATCTGTACGAAATCCAGCAATAAAGTCAATGATTGGTTCATCGGGGCGGCAACGGGTACAAATAGATGTTATTGAAAACTTACAGATTGAAGTACCACCACTTGAAGGACAGAGAAAAATAGGTAGTTTATTAAAATCTCTTGATGATAAAATTGCATTAAATAATAGGATAAACGATAATTTACAGCAGCAGGCGCAGGCTTTGTTTAAATTGTGGTTCATTGATTTTGAACCGTTCGGTGGCATATTACCCGTCGATTGGAAAAAAGGTACTATTGATGACCTCGCAACAGATATTATATGCGGAAAAACTCCATCAACAAAGGTAAACGAATATTATGGCGAAGATATACCATTTATCACAATACCCGATATGCACAATAATACTTATGTTGTAGCAACAGAACGTTATCTATCTACAATAGGTGCTACCTCACAGGAGAAAAAAACTTTACCACAAAACAGCATATGTGTGAGTTGTATAGGTACAGCAGGACTTGTCGCATTAACAGCAACAAAAAGCCAGACTAACCAACAGATAAACTCTATAATTCCAAAGAAAGGGGTTTCTCCATACTATATTTATTTGTTAATGAAAACATTATATGACACAATCAATAAACTTGGTCAAAGCGGTAGTACTATCGTTAATCTAAATAAAACACAATTTAGTAAGATAAATGTTCTTGTTCCCACATTAAAATCAATGAGTGAATTTGATAAAGTCTTAGAACCAGTATTTGAGATGATTATGTTTAATCAACTTGAGAATATCAAATTATGTTCTTTAAGAGAGGTTCTATTACCTAAGTTAATGTCCGGCGAGATTAATATATCCAACATTCAGCTCTAAGCCACTAAATTATCGTTTATAACAATCCCAACCAGACAACTCAAAAAATATAACGATATTATAAAACCAAAGAAAATAAAAACTATATAGAAGCAATATTACGCTAATTATACAATAATTCACAATCTATACATATGAAGGGATATCATACTATGCCTATCAATGAAAATACCTTAGAACAGGCTGTTATAACTGAATTACAAAAAAATGGCTACGAATATTTCTATGGCCCAGATATCAACAGAGACTATCATGAAGTGATACTTAAAGGTTGTTTTGAAACTTCTATGTTTAAAATAAATCATGGTATTAAAGAGGATATGATAGAGGAAGCCTATCAATCTATTAAAAACCTTGGTTTACTTAAGCTAGAAGACATAAATGCTGCTTTTCATAAATATTTGATTGAGGGCATCCCCATTAGCTACCATGTGAATGGCGAACTGCGTATCTATACAGTAAGACTAATTGATTTTGCTAATCCAGAAAAGAATGATTTTCATGTTGTCAATCAATATACAGTAATTGAATATAAAAATAAGAGACCAGATATTCTAGTATTTGTGAATGGCATTCCGTTGATATTGTTTGAACTGAAAAATATGAGCAATGAAGATACCACGATTGAACATGCATATAAACAGATTAAAAATTATCAAATGGATATTCCTTCGTTATTTTATTATAATGTTTTTAATGTGATAAGTGATGGTTTGGATACACGTATGGGAACTATAACCTCGGATTTTACTCGGTATATGGCATGGAAATCTGAAAATGGGGAAAAACCACAAGAAAGAAGCTTAAACTATTTCACGGTTCTTTTGAATGGAGTGTTTCCGAAAGCAAGGCTTTTAGACTTGATACAAAATTTTATTGTTTTCCAGAACAGTAAGGATAAGACAATAAAAATTATTGCTGGATATCATCAATATTTTGCAGTAAAAAAAGCTGTGGAGTGTACAAAAAATGCTTTGAAGAAACATAGCAGAAAGGTTGGAGTGGTATGGCATACACAGGGAAGCGGCAAGAGTCTGTCCATGGTGTTCTATACTGGGTGTATTGTCAGCAACCCAGAATTTAGTAATCCTACAATTGTAGTATTGACAGATAGAAATGATTTGGACAACCAGCTTTTTGATACGTTTTGTTCCAGTTCTAAGCTGTTGCTGAGGCAGACACCAAGGCAGGCAAAGAGTCGAGAACATTTAAAAGAATTATTAAGAGTAAAAGCTGGGGGAATTATTTTTACTACAATTCAGAAATTTGAGGAAGGCAGTGAAGTGCTGAGTGAACGGAGCAATATTATATTTATGGCAGATGAAGCTCACCGTTCCCAATATGGTTTGGAGGGAAAGCTGGACAGAGAGACTGGTGAATGGAAATATGGTATGGCAAAGTATATGAGAGATTCTCTGCCAAACGCTACATTTATTGGATTTACTGGGACACCAATTGATTTTGACGACAGGTCAACGGTAGAAGTTTTTGGAGAATATATTGATATTTATGATATGACTCAAGCAGTGGAGGATGGGGCAACTGTGCCGATTTATTATGAAAATCGGACTGCAAAAATAAAATTGGATGAAGAATTGTTAAAAAAGATTGATGCAGAGTATGAAAAAATGGCAAAAGAAGCCTCAGGGATAGCGATTGAAAAATCGAAGTCAGATTTATCAACCATGGAAGCAATCATAGGCTCTAAAGAAATATTGAATTTTTTGGCAGATGATATAATTGCTCACTATGAAGACAGACAATATGTATTGACAGGAAAGGCTATGATTGTATGTATGAGTCGGCGTATTGCAATCAATCTATACAAAATTATCCTGGAAAAGCGACCAGAATGGAATCAGAAAGTGAAGGTAGTTTTAACTTCCAGCAATAAGGACGAGGAAAACTGGCATGATATAATTGGAAATAAATCATATCGTGATGAATTAAGATTGGAATTTAAAGATGATGCCAGCGAGTTTAAAATAGCGATTGTGGTGGATATGTGGCTGACAGGTTTTGATGTTCCGTCTATGGCAACCATGTATATTGGCAAGCCAATGAGGGGACATAATTTGATGCAGGCAATTGCCCGTGTTAATCGTGTATATAAAGATAAAGAGGCAGGATTGATTGTTGACTATATAGGTATGGCAGCAGAATTGAAAGGTGCCTTAAGCCAATATACTAAACGTGACCAAGATAAGGTTCCAGATTTAGGACAGGCATTAGCTATAGCATTGGAGAAACTTGAAATCATGCGAGATATGTTCTATGGATTTGATTATTCTGATTTTTTTGGACAAGAAGATTTAGTGCGGCTTGCAGCAATAGCAAATGGGGTTAATTTTGCCCTTGGAATGGAGGAAGAGGAACAAAAGAGTTTTATCCATGAAGCTACAGCACTCAGCCAAGCGGAGACTTTATGCCGGAGTATGCTTGATGTAAAACTAAAACAAGAAATAGAATTTTTCAAATGTGTAAAGGCTGGAATCTGTAAAACTGCTGGATATATGGGAATTACAACTAATGAAATCAATTCAAGAATTATGAAGTTACTAGAACAGGCGATTGAGCAAGATGGGGTTTATAATATTTTTGCAGAAACAGGAAAAAAGAACCCAGAAATTTCTATTTTGTCAGAGGAATATATGGAGAAAATCCGCAGGATGAAGCATAAAAATATTGCTGCCCAGATGCTGCGGAAATTGCTGGATGACAATATTCGTATATTTGCAAGAACTGGAGTTGTAAAGTCACAGCTTTTTTCAGAGAAGATGAAGAAAGTATTAAAAATGTATAATAACCGACTGATTACCAATGCAGAGGTGATAGAGGAGTTATTGAATCTCTCAAAAGAAATGACAGAGGCTTATAAAGCTGGAGAGGAAAAAGGGCTATCAACGGAAGAATTAGCTTTTTATGATGCATTAACAGCAGAACCCGAAGTTCTTAGAACAATGCAAGATAAGGTTTTGGTGGAAATGGCACAGGAATTGACAGAGTTAATTCGTAAAAGTAGGACTGTTGATTGGGATAAAAAAGAGTCTGCACGTGCATATATGAGAACACAGATAAAGCATCTTTTGAGAAAGTATAAATATCCTCCAGAGAAAGCCAAGGGAGCTGTTGCCATCGTGATTAAACAGGCGGAATTGATGAGTAATCATATAAAACCAAAAGAAATTGTTTATGATTTTAAGCCGAGAACAGAATTGCCAATGGTAGCAGAAGATTCTGTTTCATATGATACCAATGAGACAGAAAATAGTGAGTGATTGTAGATAGAAATGTAACTATTATAGGTTGAGTTATAATATTGCTGGACAAGCTAAAGGAGGCATCCAAATGAAAATACTTATCACAGGTTTTAAGCCTTTTGGAGGGGAAACTATCAACCCCTCTTGGGAGGCAGTTCTTAAACTGCCTGATTCTTTTCAAACATTAAAGGGAGAAGAGGCAGTGCTGATAAAGAAAAAACTTCCAGTATCATTTGACTGCTGCCGACAGATAATACAAGGTTATATCAAACAAGAAAAGCCAGATTGTGTGGTCTGTGTAGGTCAGGCAGGAGGACGTATGGCGATTGAACCAGAGTTAATTGCTATCAATACCAAGGATGCACAGTTAGCAGATAATGATGGTATGGAATATCATGGAGAACCAGTGATAAAAGACGGGCCAGATGGACGTTTTACCAAACTTCCAGTGCGGGAGATGGTAGTTGCCTGCAAGACAGCAGGAATTCCTGCCAATCTATCCCTGTCAGCAGGAGCCTATGTCTGTAACTGCCTGATGTATCATGTGCTAGATTTGATTGAAAAGGAGTACTTATGTATGAGGGGAGGATTTATCCATGTTCCCTATGAATGTAGACAAGCAGCAGCTCAACCAAAGGCAAATAAACCGTCCTTGCCCTTGGCAACAATCACAGAAGGGCTTTTGGAATGTCTGAAGGTATTGTAAAATATATTGTATGCGTAAGTACATGTTCATCAGCTAGAAGGTATTTTTCAGTTATATTTCAAAGAAATATGTAGATTCTATTTATGATGACAAGTGAACTACCTATCATCTAAAGCCAATGGGATTACGACTACATTATTTCAAGTTAAAATAGTAAAAATCTGGAAATTGGATTACATAAAAATTGAAATTATAACGAAAAATTCACGAATGACTGTTAAAACATGGACAAATCACAAAAGATTGGTTATAATGGTAACACATATGCGAAGATGGGAGATGAGATAAGGAGATGGGATACAAAAAATCTGTGTTCCAAAGTCTGGCCATGGTGACTCAACTAGGACTGTGTGTGCTGACGCCAATCTTGTTTTGCGTTTTTGCAGGTAATTACATCGATTCCAGGTATGGGACGAAAACGCTGGTATTTCTTCTGATTCTGGGTACACTGGGAGGAGGACGTGGTGCCTATATGATGGCAAAACGGCTGATTGACCAGCAGGCAAAGGAAGAAGAAAAGGAACGGGCGAGACTAATCAAAGAAGTACTTCAAGATCAGGACCAATCCGTGACCAGGTGCAAAACGCCAAGCAGGATTCGCTCCGGCAGGGAAGGGACAGATACTAAGAGGAGCAGGGGGGAACAGCATGAATGATAACTTAAAGCACCTTGTTCTTGAGATGTCAGTCGGGATGTTTGCCTATGTACTAATTCTAGGAATTTTGGCATTAATCTTTCAAAATGGCCTTGCGGCGATTGGTTTTCCATTGGGACCAGTGCTGTTGGGGCTTTTGCTTGGTTTTGTGGCAGATGCTCTGATGCTTATCCATATGGCTTATGTAACAGAACGAGCTGTAGACAGCCAAGATGAAGGGTATGCCAACAAGACTACAGTGGTACAGTCTGCCATACGCAGAGTGGTTTTCATTATAGCCTTGTTTATCCTGGGAAGCCGTCCGCAGATTGATGCGGTGGCAATGATTATTGGGGCATTGGGCCTCAAGGCTGGTGCATTGCTCCAGCCATCTGTTCACCGGATCTTTTTCCAGAGAAAAGAACAAATGCTGGAAGAAGATACCATTAAGGAAAGGAGGATGGTGTATGGGAATGATGAAAATTCCGATGGTAGTTCACGAGCCTGATTTTATGATTCATGGTGTCTTTCAGTTAGAAGCATTTGGACAGGAGCTGTGGATTACAGACACCACTGTGGGGGCATGGGTAATTACGGCTGTGCTGCTTCTTATTGGTCTAATTGCCAACAGGAAGTTGAAAGCTGCCGCAGACAGCGATGTTCCAGGCGCATTCCAAAGTGCATTAGAGATGGGAATGGAGGCACTGGAGAATATGGCCCAAGGCATCTTAGGTGGTAATGCCAGAAAGTTTGTCAATTACATCGGAACCATTTTTTTGTTCATTCTGTTCTGTAATTTGAGTGGCTTATTTGGATTAAGAGCTCCGACAGCAGATTATGGTGTTACCTTTTTATTAGGTATGTTCACATTCTTTATCGTAAACTATCAGGGACTAAAGAACCGAGGAGTAGGACATTTTACCAGTTTGTTCCAACCTATTCCTGTTTTGTTTCCCATCAACCTGATTGGTGAGGTTGCGAATCCCATATCAATTTCATTGCGTTTGTTTGCAAATCTGCTTTCTGGCGTAATTATCATGGGTCTATGGTATGGAATGATGCCCTGGTTTGCCAATATTGGTATTCCGGCAGCACTGCATGCGTACTGTGATGTATTCTCAGGCTGTATACAGACTTATGTATTCTGTATGTTGACCATGGTTTACATTAACGATAAGATGGAATGATTTCTTCACCTTTTAAGGTGGAAATATAAAAAGATATTTAATTTTCAGGAGGAAAAAACTATGAATATTTCTGGACAGGACTTTATCTATGGATGTTCCGCTATTGGTGCCGGCTTGGCTATGATTGCTGGTATCGGACCTGGTGTAGGCCAGGGTATCGCAGCCGGTCAGGGTGCTGCTGCCGTAGGACGTAATCCAGGAGCAAAATCTGACATTACTTCTACCATGTTGTTAGGTCAGGCAGTTGCAGAGACTACTGGTCTGTATGGTCTTGTTGTTGCTATCATTCTGATGTTCGTTAAGCCTTTCGGTTGATTTGAAGCAAATAAATATGGAAGGATTTAGAGCAAAATTCCATTTTGGATATCTGTCAGATGCCCAATACAGATGGAAAGCTCTAAAATAATGATAGGAACAGGAAGGAGGCTTAGACCTTGGAACGTTTAATAGGATTTGATCCGCAGTTGCTCTTTGAATCATTTTTTACAGCGCTCAATATCTTTATTCTGTTCTTTGGATTATCTTACTTGTTGTTCGATCCAGTGCGCAATGTTCTGGAAAAAAGAAGGCAGAAGATTGCTGGGGAACTGGCACAGGCGGCAGATGATAAAAAGAGTGCCGCAGCCATGAAAGCTGAGTATAAGGCAAAGTTAAAAGATGTGTCCAAAGAGGCGGACGCAATTCTGGAAGAGGCAAGAAGAAAAGCCAAAGTCAGAGAGAATGAGATTGTAGAGGAAGCCAGAGCAGAGGCTGCCAGAATCGTAGAGAGGGCTAACCGTGAGGTTGAACTGGAGAAGAAGAAGGCGCTGGATGATATGAAACAGGAGATTGTTTCCATTGCTTCCCTGATGGCAGGAAAAGTGGTGGCAGCTTCCATTGATACAACAATTCAGGATACGTTGATTGACGAAACGCTGAAGGAGATGGGTGAGAGCACATGGCAAAGCTAGTATCAAAGGTATATGGTGATGCGCTGATGCAGGCTGCCCGAGACAAGAATGTGCTGGATGATATATTTGAGGAGGCACAGGAACTCTATCAGGTGTTTGAAGACCACCAGGATTTGATTCATCTGTTAGACCACCCTCAAGTTGTGAAAGAGGAGAAACTTCAAATCATCCGCAATGTCTTTCAGGGAAATGTTTCCGATGAGATGATGGGTTTTTTGGCAGCAGTCGTTGACAAAGGAAGGCAAAATGATATTCTTGCGATTCTGGGTTACTTTATCAGACAGGTGAAGGAAGAAAAGGGAATCGGAACTGCTTTCGTAACTTCTGCTGTGGAATTGACAAAAAAGCAGAAGCAGGAAGTAAAGAACAAATTACTTGCAACAACCCAATATGTGGAATTTGAGATGAACTATATCGTAGACTCATCCCTAATTGGCGGCATGGTTATCCGCATCGGCGACAGAGTCGTTGACAGCAGCATAAAGACCAGACTGTATGAGCTGAAGAAACAGCTTATCAATGTACAGCTAGCTTAAAGCGATATCTGTCTGCGCAAGCATATCCTAGCTCAAATAGAGGAAGAAATCAGAGGATATGATATCTGCGCAGGTATTTTATGGGAGGCAAAAGACGCTGACCATGAAAAGATTTGTGGCGCAGGAAGCGGCGCCAAGCTATATTTGAAGAAAGAGGTGCGAACCTTCATGAATTTGAGGCCAGAAGAAATTAGTTCTGTGATTAAAGAGCAGATAGAAAAGTATTCTACCAAACTTGAGGTGTCAAATGTTGGTACTGTTATTCAGGTAGCTGACGGAATCGCCCGTATCCACGGTCTTGAAAGTGCTATGCAGGGAGAACTTCTGGAGTTTCCAGGAGAGATTTATGGCATGGTTTTAAACTTGGAGGAAGATAATGTGGGTGCGGTTTTGATTGGAGATACCAGCAGAATCAGCGAAGGCGATACAGTAAAGACTACTGGACGTGTGGTAGAGGTTCCTGTAGGCGATGCCATGACAGGACGTGTAGTAAATGCTTTGGGACAGCCACTGGACGGCAAAGGACCAATTGAGACTGATAAGTTCCGCCGTGTTGAGCGTGTGGCGCACGGTGTAATTGAAAGAAAATCTGTAGACACTCCTCTCCAGACTGGAATTAAGGCGATTGATGCAATGATTCCTATTGGTAGAGGACAGCGTGAGCTGATTATCGGCGACCGTCAGACAGGTAAAACAGCGATTGCCATTGATACCATTATCAACCAGAAGGGTCAAGGAGTTCACTGTATTTATGTGGCGATTGGCCAGAAAGCATCTACAGTAGCGAATATCGTTAAAACTTTAGAGGAGTTTGGCGCTATGGATTATACTACGATTGTAGTTTCCACGGCTTCTGACCTTGCTCCTTTACAGTACATTGCCCCATATGCCGGTTGTGCTATCGGCGAAGAATGGATGGAAAATGGTGGAGATGTACTGGTAATCTACGATGATTTAAGTAAACATGCAGCAGCATATCGTACTTTGTCCTTGCTTCTTAAGAGAGCACCAGGACGTGAGGCATATCCTGGAGATGTATTCTATCTTCATTCTAGGCTGCTGGAGAGAGCTTCTCGTCTTTCTGATGATTTGGGAGGCGGTTCCTTGACAGCTCTGCCCATTATTGAGACTCAGGCTGGAGATGTATCCGCATACATTCCCACGAATGTTATTTCCATTACTGACGGACAGATTTATCTGGAGACAGAGATGTTCAACTCTGGCTTCCGACCTGCTATCAATGCTGGACTTTCGGTATCCAGAGTTGGTGGTGCTGCCCAGATTAAGGCTATGAAAAAGATTGCTTCTCCTATTCGTGTGGAGCTTGCACAGTACCGTGAATTGGCTTCCTTTGCACAGTTTGGTTCTGACTTAGATGCTGCTACCAAGGAGCAGTTGGCACAAGGTGAGAGAATCCGAGAAGTACTCAAACAACCTCAGTATAAACCTATGGCAGTAGAATATCAGGTTATCATTATCTATGCAGCTACCAGAAAGCATCTTCTGGATATTCCGACTGCAGAGATACTGAAATTTGAAAATGAACTGTTTAAATTTATTGATACGAAGTATCCAGAGCTTCCAGCTATGATTCGGGAGAAGAGAGAGATTACTCCAGAGATTGATGAACTGTTGAGCAAGGCTATTGCAGAATGTAAAACACAGCGCTAAGGAAAGCAGGTGAAAAGTCATGGCATCCATGAGAGATATTAAACGCAGACGCGACAGCATCCAAAGCACTGAGCAAATCACAAAAGCCATGAAACTGGTTTCCACAGTAAAACTGCAGAAATCGAAAAGCAAGGCAGAATCCTCCAAACCGTATTTTAATCTGATGTATCAGACGATTAGTTCTATCTTAAGAAAGTCTGGAAATCTGGACCACAAATATTTAAGACCTGGAACCTCCCAAAAGAAGGCAGTGGTTGCTATTACTTCCAACAGAGGCTTAGCAGGTGGATATAACAATAATATCGTCAAGCTGATTAGTGCAGAACTTCCGATTCAGGATACTTTAGTATATGCTATTGGAAGAAAGGGACGTGATGGGCTGCAGAGAAAAGGATTTGAGATAAAAGCAGATTATTCTGAAGTTATTAATGAACCATTATATCGAGATGCAGCAGATTTGACTTTGGAATTATTGGATAGCTTTGCAAGAGGAGAAATTGGAGAAATCTATTTGGCATATACTTCTTTCAAAAATACAGTAACTCATATTCCGAAGTTGATTAAACTCCTTCCTGTGGAGATGGAAGGTGGGGAAGAGGAGACAGGGAAAGTCCATGCTCTTATGACCTATGAACCAGAAGAGGAAGAAGTTTTGGATTCTATTGTCCCCAAGTATATGAGTAGCTTAATCTATGGCGCTTTGTTGGAAGCTGTGGCCAGCGAAAACGGAGCTCGTATGACAGCAATGGATAATGCTACCAGCAATGCGGAAGAGATGATTGAAGTATTGAGTCTGCAGTACAATCGTGCAAGGCAGGGTGCTATTACTCAGGAGCTTACTGAGATTGTGGCAGGAGCTAATGCCATTTCATAGCAAGCAATATTGCAAAGATAAAGCTGTTATCCGTGGAAAAATCTGATATATCAATTTATCCAATGTGTCGTAAAATCCCTTGCTTTAGCTATGGGGAGTGTCAAATGTACAACTGGTTAATAGCGAAATCTTAAAAACCAATGGTAAAAATAAAAGCTTTAAAATTTTAAGAAAGGAAAAGCTATTTAGATGGTAGTGTGTTATTTGTAGCCACAAAAGCATACACATTGAGACAATAACTATAAATCGTAAGATTATAGCGTATCATCTAGCATATACATGTAGTATATGTTTTTAGTAGCAAAAACAAGATGGCAGAGCAAAATGTTGGTAAAATCACACAGATCATCAGTGCGGTTCTGGATATCAAGTTCAGCCAGGGAAAATTGCCGGAAATCAATGAAGCAATCAGAATTGCTACCAATGATGGCGGCACTCTGACAGCAGAAGTATCCCAGCATCTGGGTGATGATACGGTGAGATGTATCGCCATGGGCAGTACGGACGGTTTAGTTCGTGGCATGGATGCCATAGCTACAGGAGCGCCGATTACTGTGCCAGTAGGCGAGAATACTCTGGGACGTATTTTCAATGTTCTGGGTGAGGCGATTGATAATAAAGAGCAGCCTACCGTGGATAAGTATTATCCAATCCATAGAAAAGCACCTACCTTTGAGGAGCAGTCTACAGAAACAGAAATTCTGGAAACAGGAATTAAAGTTGTAGATTTACTTTGCCCCTATCAAAAGGGTGGAAAAATTGGTCTGTTCGGCGGTGCTGGTGTAGGAAAGACGGTTTTGATTCAGGAATTAATTCGTAATATTGCAACAGAGCATGGTGGATATTCTGTATTTACTGGTGTAGGAGAGCGTACCCGTGAGGGAAATGACTTGTACCATGAAATGACAGATTCTGGGGTTATCAATAAGACTACCATGGTATTTGGTCAGATGAATGAGCCGCCAGGAGCACGTATGCGTGTAGGTCTAACAGGACTTACTATGGCTGAGTATTTCCGTGATGAGGGAGGAAAGGACGTATTGTTGTTTATTGACAATATTTTCCGTTTTACTCAGGCTGGTTCTGAGGTATCTGCGCTTCTTGGCCGTATGCCTTCTGCTGTAGGTTATCAGCCTACATTGCAGACAGAAATGGGTGCTCTTCAGGAGCGTATCACCTCCACAAAGAATGGTTCTATCACTTCAGTACAGGCAGTTTATGTACCAGCTGATGACCTTACAGACCCAGCTCCGGCGAATACCTTTGCTCATTTGGATGCAACTACAGTTTTGAGCCGTTCTATTGTAGAGCTTGGTATTTATCCGGCTGTAGACCCATTGGAGTCCACTTCTAGAATCCTAGACCCTCGAATTGTAGGTGAGGAGCATTATAATGTGGCTCAGAGAATTATTCAAGTACTACAAAAGTATAAAGAGCTTCAGGATATCATTGCCATGTTAGGTATGGATGAGCTTTCTGAGGAAGATAAGCTGACAGTATCTCGTGCAAGAAAGGTTCAAAGATTCCTATCTCAGCCATTCTTTGTGGCAGAACAATTTACAGGTTATGACGGACGTTATGTTCCATTAAGCGAAACAATTCAAGGATTCAAAGAAATCCTGGATGGCAAACATGATGATGTGCCAGAAGGCTATTTCCTGAATGCAGGTAATATTGATGATGTTCTTGCCCGCGTGAAATAGGAGGGTAGAACATGGCTGATGCATTTAAATTACAGATTGTCACCCCAGAGAGGGTTTTCTATGAAGGAGAGGCAACCATGGTGGAACTGTCCACCACAGAAGGAGATATCGGTGTCTATGGCGGCCATATTCCTATGACAGCCATTGTTGCCCCAGGTGTTTTGAAAATCCATGAGAGTGCAGGAGTGAAAAAGGCAGCTCTTCATACAGGATTTATCGAAGTACTGCCCCAAGAAATAACCATTATGGCTGAGGTAGTGGAATGGCCAGAGGAGATTGATGTAAAACGTGCTGAGGAAGCACGTATCCGTGCAGAACGCCGCCTCAAAGACCATGCAGCAGAAAATGATGTATTGCGTGCGAAACTGGCATTAAGAAGGGCTTTGACTCGTCTGCAGGCGAAGAAGTAACCTTGGTATTCTGGACTTATAGAAATTGTTAAGAAAAAGAATATATCATGAAAAAATAGCTTCGTGTGATTTGGCGCGAAGCTATTTTTTATGCACAGCCCTATGCATAGGAAGTATGCTGCTAAGGTGGCGCATGGGGCATACGGCAAGTAGGGAAATTCTTCCCTACTCGATTTAAATCTGCTGTAATCTCTTATGTTACCTATGAGAAGTATCAAATATATATGATTGCCAGAAACGGAGAGTTTGCCTTTTACCAACTAATATGATATACTTTTAAGAAAGGCAGATATCTAAGATATGTCTAAAAACTGCTTTCTGGCAGATGTATGTTGCAATTTATGCAAGATTTGTATCAAATAAAAGAAGTATAGCAACTATATTAACTGAATTTGGTACAAATATAAATGGGGCGTACAGATGACAGAAATAAGTTTTCGGTTACTCCTTAATATCTGTACTATTAGTAAAATGGGAGAAGCTTATGAAAGATACTACTTTAGTTATTATGGCAGCAGGAATTGGAAGCCGCTTTGGTGGAGGAATCAAGCAGTTAGAACCAGTAGGGCCAGGAGGAGAAATCATTATGGATTATTCTATTTATGA
>DEPC01000013.1 GCA_002358555.1 Hungatella sp. UBA3402
GCTAGGACTGATATGTCTGTTGCAGTGCGAAAAGCATTTTACTATGATAGAATTGTAGTTGCAGCGGCTACCTATGATGGCAATGTATTCCCATGTATGGAAAGCTTTCTGGAGCATTTGAAGTCAAAAAATTACCAAAAGAGGACTGTGGGAATTATGGAGAATGGAACCTGGGCCCCAGCAGCAGCGAAAGCTATGAAAGGGCTTTTAGAGGGAATGAAGCAAGTGACAATAGCAGAACCCATAGTAACTATCCGTTCTGTGTTAAAGGACGACCAGAGAGAGACTATGAGACAGTTGGCAGATAATCTAGTTATGGATAGATAAGATGAAAAAAGAACAGATACTTCTTTGGCCAACTCCAATTCAATATCTAGAACAAACGGTTGATGGACAGGATATTTTTATCAAAAGAGATGACTTACTGGGGTTTTCTTTTGGTGGAAACAAATGCAGAATTGGACAGGCATTTTTGGAGGATATGAAGAAAAAGGGCAAGGATTTCATGATTTCCTATGGAAGCCCAAGCTCTAATTTGAATCGTACCATTGCTGCTCTATGTAAAAGTAGAGGAATTCCTTGTTTAATTTTGGTGTCTGAAGAGGAGAATATTTCTTCTGAGGAAAAACGGCAAACATGCGAGAGTTTTAATAGCCAGATAGTTTGCTCCATGGGAATCCGAAAGGTGGTATGCAAAAAGCAGCAGGTAGCTCAGAGGGTAGAACAGATAGTAGAACAGGTTTGTAAAGAAGGTTATCATCCCTACTATATTTATGGAAATCAATATGGAACAGGTAATGAAGAGACAGCTAGAGAAGCTTACCGAAAGGCTTATGGTGAGATTCGCAGATGGGAGGAAATGGAAGATATCTTTTTTGATTCCATTTTTCTAGCCAGTGGTACAGGTATGACTCAAGGAGGTCTTTTGGCAGGGAAAAGAGAGATGGGAGGACAAGAAGAAATCATTGGAATTTCCGTGGCACGAGAGCAGAAAGCAGGGAAAGCTGCTGTGAGACGCTATGCAGGGGAAGGAACAGAAGAGATTATCTTTGATGCAGATTTTAGATGTGGAGGATATGGAATCTATGATTCTTCTATAGAAACTGTCATAAAACAGATGATGGAGAACCATGGAATTGCTTTAGACCCTACTTATACTGGAAAGGCTTATGCGGGGATGCTCAAATGGCTCAAACAATATGGACAAACACAAAAAAAGGTTCTATTTATCCATACAGGAGGCTTGCCGCTTTACTTTGACTATTTGAATCAGCAAAGAAAGGTGGAAGAACTTTGAGGCGGCAGATAGCAGAGAAATGGTTTGTAGCTGTTCTCATAGGAATTCAAGTTTTAGTTCTTTTCCTGTTTGCCTGCCAAAAAAAGGGATATTTTATCGATGAAATTTATTCTTGGGGCTTGTCCAATGGATATTATAAACCTTTTATTACCTCTTATGATACGATTTTTGAACATTGGCTTGATGGAGAGGAATTTCAGGATTATATGACTGTTCAACAGGGCGAAAGATTTTCCTATGCATCGGTATATGACAATCAAACTCAAGATGTTCATCCCCCTCTGTACTATATGGCGATGCATACCATATGTTCGTTTATGCCAGATTATTACAACAAATGGCAGGGAATTTTGCTGAATGTATTTTTTTATATGGGCTGTCTAGCAATGATATTTTTGACAGCCAGAATACTATTTCAAAGTGATAGAAAAGCATTGGCAGCAATGGCAGTGTGGGGATTTTCCCCAGGTGGGCTGAGTACAGGAATTTATATCCGCATGTATATGATGATGACCTTTTTTACAATGGTCAGTGTATATCTGCATGTACGACTTATAAAGGAGGGACAGAAGGCAAAAATTCTTTTTGGGATTTGTTTGGCTACCTTTCTTGGACTTTTAACGCAATATTATTTTGTGTTTATGGCCTTTTTCCTCTCAGCAGCCTATGTATTGTGGAAGGTATGGAACAAAAAATGGAAAGAAGGTATCATATACTCGGTAGCTTTATTGGGAAGTGTAGGGTTGATGGTACTGGTATATCCAGCCTGTATCTTACAACTGACCAGAACTGATGAGTTTGTGGCCAATGAGACCAGAAATAATTTCGCAAATGGCGGAGTGATGCTCAGAAATTTGATTTCTTATATTTCTGATATCAATCTAGACTTTTTTGCAGGGAGAATCCGCGAGGCAGCAGTGATTGCTATCTTGGTGATTGCTTTCTTTTTATGGAAAAAAACTCAACTTTTTAAGAAACAGCGGCAGATATCTGATACATTACAAGATAATTCTCATCGTATATTTCCTGTAACTGCCAATTTCTTAAAACAATTATATCTGCTCAGCTTAGAATCTGGAGATAGCATAGCCTTGGTATTGTTAGCTGTATGGATACTCTCCTTTTTATCTGTATCCATGGTAGCTGTTGTGACTGGAGTCCGATATATCTACAATCTGTATCCATTGTTTTCGATTCTAGCTGTCTGGGGAACGGTTAAGTTTATCGAATGGGGGATTGGAAAAGGAAGGATATCTAACAAGATACAGATGGCTTTTCTGATTCTGGCAGGGTTTTTGTTTCTTAGAGGTTATCAGTCTGGATATGTACGATATCTCTATCCAGAAAATCAAAAGAGGGTGGAATTGGCAGAACAATATCAGGACTTATATTGCCTGTATATTGATAACTATGAAAATGCTCCTTTGACTCAGGATTTAGTAGAGCTTTCCAAATTTAAGGGAGTCTATGTGATGCCCCAAGAGCGTATTTGGCAGGTACAAGAAATTTTAGAGGGTAAGGACTATTCAAATGGACTTATTGTCTATGTGGACACGAATGAATTTTGGAGTAGTGGATATGATGGACAAAAGGTTATGGAGCAACTTCGGGCAGAACTTGGAGCAGAAGATTTTCAGTATTTATATGATAATGAATTGTCAGAGACCTACTTGTTAAGAGGAGGTATGCTGGTAGTAAATTAGTTGTGGTAGTTAAAAGTTGTAAGAAGAGGTAACACACGGAAGAAGACTGCTCCCCGCCCTGCGGCTTCGGAGCCGCAGGGCTGTGGGATATCTGGTTTGCTGTGCTACTCCTACCTACCACAACAAGTTAAATTAGAAAATTCCTAAAAAATAAATCCCTTTTTAAGATGGCGGTTGCTAATTGTGTACCTATTAAAAACAAGCCTGTAAATATGCATTGTGAGCGTGATTGAAATATATTATAATCTATTTTATAAATCGAAATATGGAGATAAATGCAAGTGGAAAAGTCCTTTCTTGTAAATGCTTATATGAGATATGGGGAAATCCAGGGATATAGCAATGGCATTCTCAGTTACTTAGAAAAAAATAGTATTAGGCCCCTAAAAGGACAAATGTTACTTGTTGGACGGGCACTATCTGATTTGAGTATTGGCGATAAATTGTTTACTCCTAATAGAACTCAAATAGACATTTACAGTTTCCATTTATATGGAAAAATTCTTGATTCTATTAGTGCAGGATACACTTGTGTAATGATTTGTTCCGCTGTAAATGAAGAATTGAGCACAGATGTTATATTAAGGAAACAATAAAGAGAGTACAAAACACAAAAGTTGTACCCTCTTTATTGTTGTGTGCAAAATATAATAGCTGTTCAGATGTATAGATATACATTAGAATTAGTTAATCTAGCATCAGCAACCGCCATCTTAAAAAGGGGCAAAAATAATGGAATTAAAGTGTAATAGTAGAAGTCTCAGAAAAAGGATTTTTATATTGAGATGGTCGGATTCCCGTAATTTTGAAAAATGCATTGGAAAAATGGTTGGGATTTGAAAATCCCAGCTCTCTGGCAATCTGAGTGATGGTCATATCCTTTTTTTCTAACAACTTCATAGCATATTCCATTTTGCAATTTAAAATGTATTCCTTGGGAGATAGACCAAGGCCAGAAGAAAAAATCCCATACAGATAACTTTCACTGACCCCACAAGCATGGCTTACTTGGCTAATGCGCAGGGGGTCTTTTATATTAGCGGCAATATAGCTGGTAGCTTTATTTAAAAGTATTGTATTGTGAGAACTGTTTTTATGAGAAAGAGGAATCTCTCCAGCAAAGCCTTTTCTTTGCAATAGTTCCATAACAAGCAGCATGAAATAGCTGTGAATTTTATGATAATATCCAGCATTTCGTTTTTCATATTCTTTTAAAATTGTACGGAAATAAGATTCCACAGGGGAGAGGAGAGCATGAAATACTCGAATCTTTCCAGAAGTCTCCATCATACGAATGAATTCCTTTTCCTGATAAAAGGGAAGTACCTTAAAATATAGATAGAGAAATTCTGGTAATATGTCTGGCTGGGCACTGGTAGCACTGTAGATAGTATTTGGAGGAGTGTAGAGGACATCTCCTTCTTCTAAGAGCAAGGTAGTTCCATAAATCGTATAATAGATAGGCCCATTAGTGATATAGATTAGTCTGTGACATGGAAGAGAAGTATTTATGATAGATTGAGGAATATGAGTTTTAAAATGCCCGACAAAAATAGGAGAGAGGTCATATTGTTTTAGTTTTTTTGATAAGATGTCCTCCGTGAGTGGGGAGAGACGGTTAAAATAACTGTTGTTAAGCATAATTGGTTCCTTTCTGGCAAAGGCTAGCTTACCAAGAGTTCCTCATTATTATGCATGATTTTAGAAGAATTAGTACCGAAATTTGTATGACTTTATTTTACAAGAAAGCTATAATAAAAGCAAGCCAGTATTCCAAAATATAATTAATGGAGGAAATATTTTTTATGAGAAAACGTACAGTAGCACTCTTTCTGGCAGCATCCATGGTGCTGGGAGGTTGTTCATCAGGAAATGACACTTCTTCGCAGACAGGACAATCTCAAGAAACTTCCACTCAGCAGACCACAGCAGAATCTAAGGAGGAGTCAAAGGAAGAAACTACCATAGAATCTGTGGAGGAAACAGAGAAAGCTCAAGACGAGAAGGAAAGTCTATCCTATGATGAGGTAAAAGAGGCAGATGTCATTATTGTAGGAGCCGGAGGAGCCGGCTTATCAGCAGCTATGGCGGCAGCAGATGAAGGAGCAGAAAATGTCATTATTGTGGAAAAGCTGGGTAAATCGGGAGGTTCTTTAAACTTTACCAGTGGTTCCATGTCTGGTGCAGAGACCATCATTCAGGAGTTAGATGGAATTGAGGATACCAAGGAATCTTATATTGAAGATATCTTGTCTAATGGAGCTCAACTTGGTAACAAAGAACTGATTGAGATTTTTGTAGACGAGGATGTAGAGGCAATTCAATGGCTGTGGGACCATGGACTCAGTGAATACACATTTTCTGAGCAGGACGGAAAAAAGAGCGTATTTGCTCCAGAGCATCAGCTCTATTCTATCCAGAGAACCTACAAGCCAAGAGCCATGGACCCAACAAACTACAAATCAGCAGTCCATGAGATTTTAGATAAAGAAATTGTAAACTATGATAATATTTCCATTGATTACTATACAGAGGTTACAGAGTTAGTAGGCAACGATAAAGGGCAAGTGTTGACAGCCGTAGGGCATAACAGTGATAACCAAAAAACAGTATGCTATCATGCCAAGAAGGGCATTATCATGGCTACAGGAGGATACTCTGGCAATCCTAAAATGATGGGAGAGTATGCAGAACATGGGGATAAATATTTGGTAGGTGGTGCTGACAGTGCTGACGGCAAGGGAATTCGCATTATGCAGTCTGTGGGTGCGGCTGTAGACCAGGAGAAATTATCTTACATTCCTACATTCCCGATGGGATTAGAGTACAGTGAAGGCAAAGGCGCAATTGGAGATGTATACATGTGGAAGGCAGGAGGAATCTATGTAAATCAAGAGGGAAAAAGATTTATCAATGAAACCTTAGATGAAGTAGTTCCAAGGGAAACTGCTTTGGAAGAACAGACAGATGCTGTACAATACAATATTTTCACAGATAAAATCATAGAAGATTTAAAGACTGGCAATGCAGCATTTATGTGGGACCGGTACTATGAGCCAGAGGATGGAATAGGACATAAGCTGGTTCATTCAGCAGGCTCTCTGGAAGAGTTAGCTGGGATTATCAATGTTCCAGCAGATGCTCTGATAGAAACCGTGGAAGCCTACAATAAAGCTGTTGAAGCAGGGGGAACGGATGAATTTGGCCGTGATTTCAGTGGAGCTTTAACTGCCTACAATGTGGCTGTAAATAAAATTGAAGGTGATAAGTACTATGCAGTTCCTATCAAGGCATTAGTAGTAATGACTTTAGGTGGTGTTTCCATCAATAATGATATGCAGGTAATTGATGAAACTGGAAATGCAATTCCAGGACTGTATGCAGCAGGAGAAGTGGTAGGAGGCATCTGGGGAAAATTTGTATCTGGTGGTACAGGAGTTATGGGACCAGTAGCATTTGGACGAATTACAGGTCGCAATGTGGTGAACAAGGAATTAGCAGAAGGACAGCCAGTGAAAGCTGCTTCCTTTGTCCTTGATGCGTCTCTGTTTGAGAAAGATACACAAACAGGAGAAAGTTATGATATGAGTGGCATCAAAGATGGATCTTATGAAGCAACTGTAGATGGACAGAATGGACAGATGATTGTTCAAGTGGTTGTGACAGATGGTAAGATTAGTCAAGTAACCGTTGTCAGCAACCAAGAGACAGAAAATATCGCTGGACCAGCATTGGAGAAGGTTCCAGCAGCCATCGTGGAGGCCAATAGTCCAGATGTAGATGGCGTTACGGGAGCAACTCTTACCAGCGGCAGAATTCGGGAAGCTGTAAAGAAATGTCTGGACCAGGCAAAATAAATGGAACCATAGTAAAGTACATAAGGTTATTGTTGGAATACTTGGATAACATCGATTAGCCCAATCAATCAGGGGGCTGTTGTGAGATGCAGGAATTATACCATATATGGATGTAATATCAAGGATATTTATGACATATATGGTATAAATCTGTCATTTTGCACCAGCCCCTTGATGTTTTATTTTAGTAGCCCAGACTCAAAGGAAGAAACCTCTTGAAGCAAAAGTATTCCCAGTATATAATAAGACTATAGCTTGTTGTATCATGGAATAATAAGTAACAGTAACTATAAGATTCCTAATTTTACATTTAATTTTGTGGTAAATTTGAAGATTAGGAAATATAATATAGTTAAGGACTTTATGCAAAATGCTTTTGTTCCGATATTTATAATTTCTGGACAAGGCAGTGAGGGTGAAAATTATTAGAAACGTGTATCCTATACCAAAGGGGGAGGGGAGAGATTTGACTATCAGAGAATCCTTGGAGCAGATGGAGGAGGAGTATTTAAGCCCTTATGCTGCTCTGAGCAGAAATACAAAAGGCAGAGACAGACCAGAAGAATTATGTGACATTCGACCAGAATATCAGAGGGACCGTGACAAAATCTTACATTCTAAAGCATTTCGCAGATTAAAACATAAGACTCAGGTATTTCTGGCTCCTGAGGGGGACCATTATCGGACACGCTTGACCCATACCTTGGAAGTGGCTCAGATTGCCCGAACCATAGCAAAATCTCTCCATATGAATGAAAGTCTAACAGAGGCCATAGCTTTAGGGCATGATTTGGGCCATACGCCTTTTGGACATTCAGGGGAAGCAATTTTAAATAAATTGTGTACAGATGGATTTTTTCATAATGAGCAGAGTGTTCGAGTGGTAGAAGTTTTAGAAAAAAATGGAAAGGGACTAAATCTGACCTTGGAAGTGCGGGACGGAATTTTAAATCATAGGCTCAGTACCCATCCATCTACCTTGGAAGGAGATATTGTAAGACTTTCTGACAAAATTGCCTATATCAACCATGATATTGATGATGCAATTCGGGCCAAGATTTTTAAAGAGTCTGACCTTCCAAAAGAATATACCGATATACTGGGAGATAGTGTCAGAGAGAGGCTCAATACCATGGTTCATGATATTATCGAGAATAGTCTAGAAAAGCCAAAAATCATTATGTCACCATCTGTAGAAAAGGCTATGAAGGATTTGCGGGCCTGGATGTTTGCCACAGTATATAGCAAAGGCGTGGTAAAGAAAGAAGAAGGAAGAACTCAAGGGCTAATTCAGTTTTTATATGAATATTATATGAAACATATGGAGGAACTTCCTTATGAGTACCACTGGCTTATGGAAGAACAAGGAGAAACCAAAGAACGAGTGGTATGTGACTATATTGCAGGTATGAGTGACTGCTATGCTATTGATATGTTTGAGGCATTATTTGTGCCAAAGAGCTGGAAGGCATTGTAGAGGAGGCGCTTCATGTTTTATCCAGAAGAAATCGTAGAAGAAGTGAGGATGAAAAGCGATATTGTAGATGTGATTTCGGGGTATGTGAAGCTGCAGAAAAAGGGAAGTAGATATTTTGGGCTGTGTCCATTTCACAATGAGAAATCCCCCTCATTTTCTGTATCTCCAGATAACCAAATGTATTACTGCTTTGGTTGTGGGGCAGGGGGCAATACCATCACATTTTTGATGGAATATGAAAACTATTCGTTTCCAGAGGCTTTGAAAATACTTGCAGACCGAGTAGGAGTGGAGCTTCCAAAGAAGGAGATGTCCAAAGAGGCCAAAGCTGCGGCAGACTTTCGTTTTTCTTTGCTAGAAATCAATAAATTGGCTGCCAACTATTTTTATTATCAGCTCAAGCATCCCCAAGGAAAATTGGGATATGAATATTTAAAAGGCAGACAATTAAGTGAGGAGACGATTCGACGATTCGGATTAGGCTTTGCAAATAAAACCAGTGATGATTTGTATCAGTATTTAAAGGCAAAGGGATATAAAGACCAAATTTTAAAAGACTCAGGATTGGTGAGCATTGAAGAACGTGGAGCTCACGATAAGTTTTGGAATCGGGTTATGTTTCCCATTATGGATATGAATAACCGAGTGATTGGCTTTGGTGGACGGGTTATGGGAGACGGAAAACCAAAGTATTTAAACTCACCAGAAACAAAGCTGTTTGACAAAAGCAGGAATTTATATGGACTGAATTATGCACGGACTTCCAGGAAAACATATATGCTGATTTGTGAGGGGTATATGGATGTCATTGCCATGCACCAGGCAGGATTTACGAATGCAGTGGCTTCTCTTGGGACTGCTTTTACTATGCAACATGCTTCCTTGTTGGGAAGGTATACCAAACAGGTGATTTTAACTTATGACAGCGATGAAGCTGGAATTAAGGCAGCTCTGCGGGCAATTCCTATCTTGAAGGATGCAGGGATTGCTGTCAAGGTGTTAAATATGCAGCCCTATAAAGACCCCGACGAATTTATAAAAAACTTAGGAGCTGATGCATTTAAGGAGAGAATAGATAAGGCAAGAAACAGTTTTCTTTTTGAGATTGATGTATTAAAACGAAGCTACCATTTAGAAGACCCAGAGCAGAAAACCAGATTTTACAATGAGATTGCCAGAAAGCTTTTGGAATTTCCAGAAGCATTGGAACGAGATAATTATATTCAGGCAGTGTCCAGAGAATATTTTATCAATTACCAAGACTTAAAACAGTTGGTACATAGTCTGGCAAGCAGGCTGGGGCCAGTCATACAATCAGCAGGACAAAGGGTTTCATCTTCTTACCAAGAAAGGAAAAAAGAAAAGGAAGATGGACCCAAAAAATCTCAGAGACTTCTTTTAACTTGGCTTATCGAAAATCCAAACCTGTTTGATAAGATAGAGGGAATTATTACCCCAGATGATTTTAAAGAAGAATTGTACCATCAGGTGGCTGAAATGGTATTTGAAGGACATGCCAAGGGAAATGTAAATCCTGCTGGAATCTTAAACCATTTTATCAATGATGGAGAACAGTATAAGATAGTCGCTTCACTTTTTCATGCAAGCTTGAAAGAGTCGTTGACAATGGAAGAACAAAGGAAAGCATTTTCAGAAACAGTTATGAAGGTGAAAAAAAACAGTCTGGACGAAGCCAGCAGGACTGCTACGGATATCGTGCAGCTGCAGGAAATTATCAAGGCACAGAGTGCTTTAAAGACTTTGAATATTTCCATTGATTAAGGCAACACTATAGGCAGACTACGGAAAGGTTGGACCATATGGACGAAAAGATATTGGGATTAGATGAAAAATTGACATTGTTGTTGGCAGAGGCCAGAAAGAAAAAAAATGTACTGGAAAATCAGGAGGTGATGGGATTCTTTTCAGAAGAAGTCCTTGATGCTGATAAATTGGACAGAATCTATGATTTTCTGGAAGCTAACAAAGTGGATGTCCTGCGGTTAGGCGAAGACACAGACATAGATGAAGACCTTTTCGTGGAAGATGAAATGGACTTAGACCACGAGGAAGAAATTGATTTAGAAAAAATCGATTTGTCGGCGCCAGAAGGTGTAGGGACAGAAGACCCAGTACGCATGTATTTAAAAGAAATTGGAAAAATTCCGCTTTTGTCTATGGAGGATGAGATTGAACTGGCAAAGAGGATTGAACTGGGGGACGAAGGGGCTAAAAAGGTTTTGGCAGAAGCCAATTTGCGGTTGGTTGTGAGTATTGCCAAACGATATGTGGGACGTGGGATGCAGTTTTTGGATTTAATACAAGAAGGAAATTTAGGACTTATCAAAGCAGTAGAAAAGTTTGATTATACAAAGGGGTTCAAATTTAGCACATATGCTACCTGGTGGATTAGACAGGCAATCACTAGGGCGATTGCAGACCAAGCCAGAACCATACGAATTCCAGTTCATATGGTAGAGACGATTAATCGATTAATTCGGGTGTCAAGACAGCTTTTACAAGAATTGGGGAGAGAACCTCAGCCAGAAGAGATTGCAGCTAGAGTGGACATGCCTGTAGAACGAGTGAGGGAAGTATTAAAGATTTCTCAAGAGCCAGTGTCTTTGGAAACTCCTATTGGAGAGGAGGAAGACAGCCATCTTGGAGATTTTATTCAAGATGAGCATGTGATGGTTCCAGCAGAGGCAGCAGCATTTACATTGCTTCATGAGCAGTTGATGGAAGTTCTTGACACTTTGACAGAGAGAGAACAGAAGGTGTTAAAGCTGCGGTTTGGTCTAGAGGACGGAAGACCAAGAACTTTAGAGGAAGTGGGACGAGAATTCAATGTGACCAGAGAGAGAATACGCCAGATAGAGGCAAAGGCATTGAGAAAGTTAAGACATCCAACTAGGAGCAAAAAATTAAAGGATTATTTAGATGAATAACATAAAAGGAATCTCTAAGTGAGGAGGAAATGATGTGAAATTGTCGAAGCGACTAGAAATGGTGGCTTCTTTTGTAGGAATACAAGCCCAAATTGCAGATGTGGGAACAGACCATGGGTATATTCCCATTGCGCTTGTAGAGCAAAAACTGGTAAAAAAGGCTATTGCTATGGATATAAAACCTGGTCCTTTGGAAAGGGCCAGGGAACATATCAGACAATATGGTTTACAAGAGAAGATTGAGACACGGTTAAGTGATGGGGTAAAACAGTTGTCTGTTGGAGAAGCAGATACCGTGATAATAGCAGGGATGGGCGGAGAGTTGGTGATACATATTTTAGAGGAAGGGAAAAATCTGTGGAATTTTGTGGAACATTGGATTTTATCTCCTCAGTCAGAGCTCGATAAGGTGCGGAAATATCTGATAAGACAGGGCTTTGAGATTGTAAAAGAAGATATGGTTAAGGAGGATGGAAAGTATTATATTGTTATGGATGTAGCCCATACATCCAAAGAGAAACAACCATCTGACTGTGATAGAGTAACGCAGATGAGTAAACAATTATCAGAGGCAGAGTATTATTATGGCCCTGTTTTGATAAAAGAAAAAAATCCTGTACTTATAGAATTTCTAGAGAAAGAAAAAGAGCAGCTTACAGGAATTATTCAAGGGTTGGAGAAAAAGCCAGGAGAAAGGGCAATCACCAGACGAAGAGAGTTAGAGAAAAAGCTTTGTCTGATTCAGGAAACACAAAGAATGACAGAAGGAGAACTATGATGAAGTGTAGTGAAATTATAGCAGGGCTGGAACGACTATCACCCATATCCTATGCCTGTTCATGGGATAATCCAGGATTATTGGCAGGCAGAACAGAAAAAGAGGTTTCAAAAATTCTTATTGGACTAGATGCCACAGATGAAGTGGTAGAGTTAGCTGTAAAAGAGAAATGTGATTTTTTACTCACTCATCATCCTTTGATTTTTCAGCCCATTAAAAAAATTAATGACCAGGATTTTATTGGCAGAAGACTTGTAAAACTGATTCAGGCTGATATCAGCTATTATGCGATGCACACCAATTTTGACTGTGCACCAGGTTGTATGGCAGATTTAGCAGCAGAGGTTCTAGAGTTAGAGGATACCAAGCCCTTGGAAGTTATGGGACAAGAAGATAATGGAAAACCATATGGAATTGGTGTTTGTGGAAACTTAAAAGAAACTATGACTTTAAAAGACCTTGTGCTGACAGTAAAGGAGAAATTTCGACTTCCCTTTGTCAATGTGTATGGAGGAGAACAGACAGAAAGACTTGTAAGTCGGATTGCTATTTGTCCAGGCTCTGGAAAAGGAATGAGCAGCCATGCATTGACTATGGGAGCTAATATTTTAATTACAGGAGATATTGGTCATCATGAAGGGATTGATGCAGTGGCTCAAGGACTGACAATCATTGATGCCGGTCATTATGGCTTAGAGCACATTTTTATAGATTTTATGGAAACCTACATAAAAGAGAATCTATCTTCAGGACTAAAGATTATCAAAGTACCGGATGTATTTCCGGTGATAGCATGGTAAAGGAGGAACATGGGGGTGGCATATGTAACGATAGGAGGAAAGCGCAAGAGTTATGCAAAGGGAACCACTTATCTGCAGATTGCGCAGGAATATCAATCTCAGTATGAAAATGATATTGTGCTAGTATCCGTGGATGGAAAGCTGAGAGAGCTTTATAAAACTGTTGACAGAGACTGTTGTGTTGATTTTGTGACTACAGCCGAAAAACCAGGAATGCAGGCTTACCAGCGCAGTGCCAAATTGATTATGTTGAAAGCTTTTTATGATATTGTGGGCAAGGGACGAATCAAAGAGATTGTGGTGAATTTTTCTGTAGGAAAAGGACTTTTTGTAGAGGTAAAGGGAGATTTTGTCGTAACAGAAGAATTACTTGCACGAGTAAAAAAGAAAATGTGGGATTATGTCAAGCAGGAGATTCCCATTATGAAACGCAGTGTCAATACAGATGAAGCAGTTCAGTTATTTACACGGCATGGGATGCATGATAAGGCCAGCCTTTTTAAGTATCGTATGGCTTCTAGGGTAAACCTTTACAGCATTGGAGGATATGAAGATTATTTTTATGGCTATATGGCACAAAATACAGGCTATGTAAAATATTTTGATTTAGTAAAATATGAACATGGCTTTGTTCTGATGTTGCCTACTTTGTCAAATCCCAAAAAGGTGCCAGAATTTAAGACAAGTCAAAAGCTGTTTGGGGTGTTAAAGGAATCTTCCCGATGGGGAGAAAAACTGGGAATTGCAAATGTAGGTGCTCTAAATGACGAGATTGCAAAAGGTAATGCCAATGACTTGATTTTGATTCAGGAGGCTTTACAGGAGAAAAAGATAGGTCAGATTGCAGAGAGGATTGCATCGGAATCAGAGAAAAAATTTGTGATGATTGCTGGACCTTCCTCTTCAGGAAAGACTACCTTTTCTCATCGGCTGTGTATTCAGTTAAGAGCTTTGGGGTTAAAGCCTCATGCCATTGCAGTGGACGACTATTTTGTCAATCGGGCAGACAGCCCTAGAGATGAGAATGGCAACTATGACTATGAATCCTTAGAATGTCTGGATATTGGGCAATTTAACCAGGATATGATGAATCTTTTGGATGGACGGGCCATAGAGCTGCCCCGATATAATTTTCTCACGGGACTTAGAGAATATAAGGGAGATTACTTAAAATTAGGGTCTGAAGATATCCTAGTTATTGAAGGAATCCATTGTCTCAATGATAAATTGTCCTATACCCTTCCAAGAGAAAGTAAATTTAAGATTTATATTAGTGCCTTGACTCAGCTAAATATTGATGAGCACAATAGGATTCCTACTACTGATGGCAGGTTAATTCGCCGTATGGTGAGAGATGCCAGAACCAGAGGAGCCACAGCTCAGGATACGATAAGAAGATGGCCGTCCGTGCGCCGAGGGGAGGAGAATAATATTTTCCCCTATCAAGAGGATGCAGATGTGATGTTCAATTCTGCCTTAGTATATGAACTGGCAGTTTTAAAACAATATGTACAACCTTTACTATTTCAGATTCCAAAAGAGTCTCCAGAATATTTAGAGGCAAAAAGGCTTCTTAAATTTTTAGATTATTTTCTAGGAATCAGTAGTGAAGATATCCCCCATAATTCGATTGTCAGAGAATTTATTGGAGGGAGTTGCTTTAGGGTTTAAAAAGATGATTCAGATTGAAAAATTGAATAAAAGACAACTTGGCTTCCAGTTAGAAGAGGAATTGATGAATTATATTCTAAAGGAACCAGTTGAAATAGGACAGAAGATTCCCAATGAGTTTGAGTTGGGAGAACAATTTGGTGTGGGAAGAAGTACAGTACGTGAGGCGGTAAAAGGACTTGTGACCAAGGGAATTTTAGAGGTTCGCAGAGGCTCAGGCACTTTTGTGGTCAGTCATCATTCGTTGGAGGATGACCCGTTAGGGCTTATGAAATTTCCAGATAAATATAAATTAGCTTTGGAACTTTTTGAACTGCGTCTGATGCTAGAGCCAGAGATTGCTTCTTTGGCAGCTCAAAAGGCAGAAGAGGAAGAAAAGAAAGTTTTAAAAAGGTTATGTGATGAGGTTGAACAATTATATTCTAATGAAAAGAATCATCTGGCAAAGGATGTTGAATTTCATACACATATTGCCAGATGCAGCCAAAATCGTGTGGTAGAGACATTGGTTCCTCTAATCAATTCCGCTGTAACTACTTTTGGAAGCTTGACTCATAGGAAGTTAAAACAGGAGACGATTGAAACCCATCGGGATATCACAGAATCTATTATTCGAGGAGATTCTGTAGGAGCAAAATGTGCCATGATTATGCATTTGACTTATAATCGTCAGATGTTAGTGAAAATGATGGAAGAACATGAGAAATAAAAAGAGAAGAATTCCTTAAAGACTTAATAATTCGACCTAAAAGGTCA
>DEPC01000224.1 GCA_002358555.1 Hungatella sp. UBA3402
GGGTGTCTTTATTCTCTGGTTTCATATTTTTTATCATTCCTTTCCCATGCACAATATTTTTGTTAGCTATTTATATTCCGTATCCTTTTCATAGGAATAACAATGCTCAGCAATCAATTTTTGGAAGAAATAAGCAGATTTTTTTAGATGGCGATTACGGTTATCTTCTAAATCAATCTCTACTAAACCGTAACGATTTTTAAATGCATTCATTGGAGATACATTATCCGTAAAAGCCCAATTCATATATCCTTTTAAATTAGAACCAGCCTGAGTTCCTTTTACAGCCCAATACAGATGCTGTTTAAAAAAGTCAATGCGATAATCATCCTGAATCATTCCCGATTCGTCTCGGTATTTATCTTCATTCTGAACTCCCATTCCATTTTCTGCCACAAACCATTCTTTATTGTTATACTCATTTCTCATGCGAATAGCAAAATCATAGATAATTTTAGGATAAATTTCCCATCCCCTAAAAGGATTCATCTTTTTACCTGGCATATCAAACTCTTCATAATAATAGCAGGGATGGAAAGGTGCCTCTTTTCGGATTGCATGGATTCTGCCCTTTACTCTGTTGGGATGATATAAATTGATTCCCACCCAGTCCATGGTATTTTCTTTTATAAGCTGTAAATCTTCTTGTGTATAGTCCATCAAAATTCCATGATGCTCTAAAAGTTCAAAAAATCCCTCTTCATAAGTCCCCTTGATGGCTGGGTCTAAAAATATCCGATTGTAAAACAAATCATATTTATCTGCTGCCTCTCTATCGTCAAGAGAATCTGTTCTGGCATAAACAGTCTCCACATTGATAATTGTGCCAAATTTACAGTTATCTCCTTTGAAACCGCTTTTTTTGTAAGCCTCCATAACTGCAGCAGTAGCTAGAGCTTTATGATAATTCCATTGCATCCACATCTTGGAATCTTGATGGAACGGCCATCTCAATCCATCAAGATAAACTCTTGTCTGAACCACAATCGGCTCATTAAAGGCAAACCAATAGTTCACTCGGCTCCCAAACCGTTCAAAAGCTTTTTGCGCATATTTTACAAATAAGTCTACGACATGTCTAGAATTCCATCCATCATATTGCTCCATCAAAATCTGGGGAACTTCATAATGTTCCAAACAAATCATAGGTTCTACTCCATTGCTGATACAGGTATCAATCATATCAGAGTAGTAGGCAGCATAGTCTTCATCCACCACTGCATTTTCATAATCGGTCAAAAAACGAGACCAATTTAAAGAGGTGCGATAACAATTTAGCCCAATCTCCTTCATATAAGAAATATCCTCTTGGTATCGGTCGATAAAATTAGTCGCTATTGCTGGACCATATCCCTCATACCAGACTTCACGATTTTCCTTATACCAGGCATCCATATAGGAATCCTGTCCTTCTTTTTTTCCCTTCCATCCTTCTGTCTGCCATGCACTGGCAGCAGCTCCCAGAAAGAAGCCATCAGGAAGATATACCTTTTCTGTCATTCCCTTTTCTCCTCTCATAATTTTTAGTATGTTTTCTATAAAAACAGACAAGAAGTCTGATTTAATCTTTTTCCTGTAGCTTTCTATAAGAAAATTTATTTATAGGGCTGCTGCATATGCCTATCATTCTGCAACAGCCCTGCCATTTGGAATTTTTAGGTTATGCCTGATTATCCTCTGCCTTATTAGCCAAAATTACAAAAGGCATATAGATAGCAACAGACATTACAATACAGATAACCTGTGTAATAATCGCTCCAATGCTGCCTCCTGTGGAAAGCCATGCACTTAAAATAGGCGGTGTAGTCCAAGGCATTGCATAGACACAGACTCCTGCAAAACCGATTTTTGTCATAATATAGGCAAATGTACCTGTTATCAATGGTGTAATGATAAAAGGAACCACCAAGAGAGGATTCAACACAATCGGTAATCCAAATGTCATAGGTTCATTGATTTCAAAAATGGCTGGTGCAACTTCTAGTTTAGCAATGGCTCGATAATCTCCTCTTTTTGAAAAAAGGAAAATAGCAATCAAAAGACCAATGGTACATCCAGATCCCCCAAGAGACATATAGGTATCCCAAAAAGACATATTGATGATATTTAATTTAGAAACCTCGGTGATACCTTGAGCGACCAGGTCAGTATTGGCAAGAATGGCAGCATTCAAAAGTGGGTCGCGGACAGGCTTGATAATCTGATTGCCATGGATACCAATGGACCAAAAAAGCTGTGACACAAGCATCAGAGTCAGCAGTCCTGGAAGCCCCTGCATTACCTTCTCAAGAGGTGTCTGAAGAAATGTATAAATAATCTGATACAAACTCATTCCCATGACCTTGGTAGTGAAAAAATTGAATAATGCACAGATAAGGACTGTAGCCATGGATGGGAACAATACATTAAAAGAACCTGCTACATTGCTGGGTACAGAATCTGGCATAGTAATCTTCATAAACCCACTGTTTACAAGCTTTGTATATATTTCCACAGATATCAAGGCTATTACAATGCCCAAAAACAGACCTCTGGCAGCAGTATAATCCTTTCCAAGAACATTTGCCACATCAATTACCACATCATCATGGGTAATTTGTACTACAGTGGGCAGGCAGCTGATAAAGGAGCATAATGAGATTATTCCTGGCATAAATCCATCTAGCTTGTTGAGGCGCCCTAACTCCAAACCAATCAGAACAACAGCAGCCACGGTAAAGAAATTTAGGGTTGCATAGTTGGCTGCATTAAACCAATCCGTAAACATGGACAGCCACTGCATCCCTGGCAGCTTCCCTAGACTGATACCATTTCCCTCGGTGGCGCAGACAACATTGGTAATTAAGGTACAAAAAGAACCTGTGATGATTACAGGCATCAGCGATGTAAATGCATTCTTAATTGCACACATATGTTTCTGTGAAGAAACCTTGCTGGCAAAAGTCAGCGCTTTTTCTGTAAATTGGTCAGAAAGCTTCATCTAAAGTACCCTCCTAAAACAAATTTTCCCTCATGAGTTATTTTAAATATATACTATTTTAACAATAAAGTCAATTCTTTTTATATAAAAAGATATATCTTTTATAAAAAATAATGAGCTAGATATTTTAAAAATATAGCATTATGCCTATATAATCAAAGTAACGCTCGAAATCCAGTTGCTAGAGCGAACTTTTGAAAGGGTGG
>DEPC01000185.1 GCA_002358555.1 Hungatella sp. UBA3402
AAATCATCCAAATAGATGATTTTGCAACACCCTCGTTTTTTATTATGTTTTATGATAATTATTATACAGATAGTGAAACTGACAAATTATTACTCAACTCAAGTTCTCATCTATCAATATTCCCCAAACTTCAAATTGAGTTAACGCAGGAAATAGTGGATGAGCATCTGACAGCTTTAAATTTTTTAATATAAGCCAACTGATTTTTTTCTTTTCAATCATAAATGTTTGTGGTTCTATTGTTCTTTCAAGATTCCGCCTTTCATATGTTCTGTCTGAAAATTCTATCTCTATTGTACTCCAATAATTGTCATGTGGAAAATCCGATCTTAAAGTTATTCGAAACTCATCAATATAAACATCTTTGCCAAATAATAATTTCCATTCTGCATCGTCACGCTTATTTGTTCCCCAACTCTGATAAGGAAATTTACCATGAGATATATTTGCCCAGACACCATCAATTGCATTTCTGGGTGCAAAAGTTTCATCTATCTGCAAATCTGTGTTTGTTTCTGTATGCGGGAAAAATCCCTTTCTCACAAATCCATCATAAGGATTTAAAGCTAAATTTCTTCGTATTCCTAACTCACTTTCATATAAAAAACGAGCTGCTATTACATGACAATTTCTTGAAAATGCCTTTGGTGTTAACACCTTTCTTTTTTCACCAAATGGTATTTCAAAATAAATGCTTTTTTCTGAAACAAATATAACTGTCGGTCTAAGCGCATCATCAAATTGAATTTCGCAATAACACTGTGCTTCGCTTACCTCTAAACTGATTACATCGTCTTTATTTTTTAATAATTACCACAGCAAAATATGTTTTCCTCTCAAACGTATAACTGCTTCTGTCAAAAAGTAATCTCCATAAATAATCGGAACATTTGCATTTTCTTTACTATGATAAAGAACAGTTCCTCCTGTAACAATACCATCTTCCTCAAAGTTCCAATTACAGAACTTACTTTCACAGGCTTGCAAAATTTTGACTGCTGTTTTATTATATAATTCCTTTTCATATTCATTCACATGTTCTGCTAATTCAAGCAATCCTGCTACAATCGCCATTCCTGCAGTTGAATCAAATTTTGCAAAATGCTCTGGAGAACGAAAATCTACTACTGGCAGCCAGTCATTCAATGACAGATTAGCAATACAATAGTGGGCAGAACGTTTTGAAGCATCCAAAAACTTTTTTTCTCCCGTATATCGATAGCTTAAAGCAAATCCATATAATGCCCATGCCTGGCCTCTGCTCCAGGATGAACCAGAAGCAAATCCCTGCCCAAAAACCGTTGGTCCACATATAAATGCCTTCCCCAGTATCAATATCCCTATATTTTCCATCTTTGGATATATAAGGTATTATATGATCCAACCTTACAGCTTCTTGTTTTACTTTGGTTTTTAGCTTATCAAATATGCAGCTCAGCCAATTTGAATCTTCCATTTTCAAAGATTCATCCATCTGTAAATCCTCACTCTTTTCCCTTTGCTATTTGAATTAACTTCCCATTTAATTCTCTGCACTGTTCATCCGTAACTTCTTTTTTCATGTAACTCAAGATACGCTCCAGAGGCATCATTCCCTGTCGTTCCCTCATCTGCTTTGCTAACTGCGCCGAAAATTCTTCTATTACCGCCATTGCCTGCTTGCTTTCCAAAAGGTCTTTGCAGGATTCCCTGATAGAAAACATGCCCTTGGGAAACATCCTTTCCTCTTCAACTACATCGGTAAACCAGTTTTTTACATTTAAACCCGGATTGGAATCAACATAAACATAAGAGAGTTCTTTTTCCGTTACCCCACAGAACATAGCCTCGTCCTCCCATTCCCTGCTTACTGCTTTTACCCTGTTTTCTCCCTGCCCAAGAGCAATCTTATGAAAATGAAAAACTCCAGACTCCGAAAAACCTTTATAGCAATTTTGGTTTACATATAAATCCACTTCTTTTTGATTGGAATATACGGTAATGCATATTTCGGGCTGTTCCCGCTTAACGAACCGACTCTGGGCTATTTTTACAAATGGTTTCGATGACCACTGAGCCATATAATAATAGTATGCGTCCTTCTTAATTTTTCTGTCAAATGTAATGAGTCCTTTGCCGTTTTTATGCTTCAAACCGCCCTCATCCCGAATCTCGCTGCTGAAATCATACAAATTCCACACATAAGTCCCCCATATGTATGGCTTGCTTTTAAACATGGGATAAATGGTTTCATGGTACAAAGCCTGAAATTCTTCGGAATAGTCTTTTACCTTCGGATCCTGGGAGTGAAATGCCAGATTACAGTCCACTCCATATTCTGTTATCCCCAGTGGTATATGGGGATTATCCTCATGAAACTTCTCCACGAAAGTTTCGCTATCTTTCATCTCTCCATAATACCAGCCGAAATAAATATTATATCCTACTGCTTCTGTAAATGTATTTAGCATACTGTCATTTTTTACACAAAACAGATTTGCACAAGAACTGATTCGTGAAGGGTCCAGCTGTTTTGCCAAATCTGCAAGACGTTTCACTTTCTCATACATTCCCTGATTTTCTCCAAACATAGCAATTTCATTTTGAATTCCCCAAAAGCAAATAGACGGATGATGGATATTTTGCAAAATCAGTTCTTTCAGCTGACTGCACGCATTTTCCAACAAAGCCTCGTTTTCCGTCATCTTAAGCATGGGAATCTCTGCCCAGACAATCAGTCCATATTTATCACACAAACAATACATTTCCTGTGGATGCTGATAGTGGGAAAGCCTGACGCTATTGGCTCCGATTTCCAAAATATCACAGATATCCTGATTCCAATGCTCCTGTTTTGTTGCGTTAAATACACCATCATAATCTTGATGTTTTGCAACTCCATTGATTTTGATATTTTCCCCATTCAGAAAGAACCCTTTTTCTCCATCTATGGAAATACTCCGAAATCCCAAGGTTATATGTGTACTGTCCACTTGTCTTCCTTCTATTTTAAGTTCCGCATGGAGGCAATATAAGGCTCCTTTTTTTAGTCCGTTCCACAAAACAGGATTTGGAATTTCTATACGGCAGACATTCTCCCCCCATTCTGTTTTGCAGGCAGCTATCTCCTGATTTGGCGATAGTACCTGATAGTCTATCTGAATATTTTTTCTTTCGGCATTGTACAAATGAGGTTCAATGAAAATCTCTCCAGTTCCATTTTCTAGAACTTTTGTACGCACAATTAACCCATTTGTCCCATAATAGCTTCGGTCAAAACATACATTTTCTGTAATTATCAGGTTTATTCCCCGATACAGTCCGCCGAATACCGTAAAGTCTCCTGTAAGCGGAGAAATCTCCTCCCAGGAACAGTTATCCAAAAAAATATCCAGTTCATTCTCTTCTCCCTGTCTGCAATATTGTGTGATAGGAAATGTAAAAGCAGAATACCCGCCTTTATGTTCCCCTACATAGTACTTATTGACAAACACCTTGCACCATCGGTCTGCTGCCTGGAAATTGAGGAAGACCTGATTTCCCTCTTTATAATCTATCATCACTTTTTTTCGATATACTACCGTTCCTTTATAGGGTTCCTCCTCCGAATACCATGTATGGGGCAAATCGACTTGCTCAAATACTGCCTTATCAAAAGAAATATCTTCCATACTGCATAGTTTGTCTATATCTGTTTGGTAGAGTTTCTGAAACTCCCAGCCTGAATTGATATAATCCATTTGTCATTTCTCCTTTTGTCCTTCATGTCTTAACTGTTCCATCTTCTCCCTCACTTGTTCCATTCTCTGAGGTGTCAATTCATAGTACTTCATGGCAACGGTATTGCACAATGCTCCCAGCACGGAAGTTCCGTAATAGAAAAACAATCCGAATACAAAAAGGGCCGTTGTGCTGGGTGTATCTACATCAGGAAGTTTATCTGTAAATCCAATACAAGCAAAGGCAATCCCCACTAAAGACGGAGCTGCCGCAGAAATCAGCTTATCAATAAATGTATATACGGTAGCTACCATGCCTGGCATATACTTTCCACTACGGCTGGCTTCATAATCATTAATATCTGCAATCATCGGCGGAATAGCAGAAGAGCAGATCATCTGAGAACCTTCTCCCAGAATAGATAATAAAAACAATGCCACCGTAAAGAACGTAAAACCTGTAAATTCCTGCCCATATCCATTTACATATCCTGGCAGATTGAGAGTTTTTGGATCTGCAATCACAAACAATGCCATGATAATGGTATTAAAAATTACCACTCCCCAGCTCCCTATCTGCATTGCTTTCTTTAAACCCAGCTTTCCTCCGATAGCTCCTACTCCAAGAGTCATCATCACTAGGCCTAAAATGGTTGTGTAAAGAGACCAGCCGCCATTAAGTTGAAAATTTCCAATAATAATACCAAAAACTACAACGCTGACTGCACTGATTCTGCAGCTGGAAGCCAGTTTATCTGTGGCCGCCGACACAATTAGCATCTGTAACGGTTTATTGGTTTTCAATACTCTTATGTAGTCTTTAAATTTTATAACCTGCTTTTCTTTCGTAATCACAGTAAATGCAGGAATGTCCTTTGGTGCAATGGAAATGAAAGCAACTGCAATACAAATACTGGCAGCTATAGCTGTTAAGAACCACATATCCTCAAATACTCCAATAGATGACATTTTTCCATACTTTACCACCAAACTTGCCACATAAATCTGAACCAAGGAACGAGAGATCCGCACTAAAATTGTTCCGACAACACTTAAAAATGGACGTTGTTTAGGATCGTTGGTCAGACATACATTACCAGTATGCATACTTACATTGAGGAACGTATAGCCAATATAGAACAACAATGCAAATATGGTAAAAAAGATACCTCTTGCCACTCCACCTTCCGGCAGATGATGGGTGACACGAAACATGAAAAAACTGTTGATAAAAAGCAAAACGCCACCTATGGTCATACAGATTCTTGTCTTTCCAGCCCGATATCCAAATTTATCAACTACAAATCCCACCATTGGGTCTGTTACTCCATCCCACAATCTCATAATGGTCGAAAAACTGGAAGCAAAAATAACAGCCATGCCTACAAAACCATTTAAATAGTAAGACATATACATAGTCAATCCCATATACAGGTTTACTGCCAGATTTACCCCAGAAAATCCAACAATCCTCCACGGCTCTACTCGGTGTATCCCTTTCTCCATAACATATTTTTGCCCAATCTCTTTCATCACTTTTCCTCGCTTTTATGTAATTTTTACAATTCGAATTGTTTGTAAAAATAGTAGCATATTTCCTTATTATATGATAGAATAAAATCACAATAAATAGAAATTTATCACAAAAGGAGAGTTTTATGGTATCCCAATCCTTTCAAATCGCTCAAGAATTAATCCATGACATTTGTTACCTATCAGTTCAGTACCTAGATACTGACGAGGTTATACAGTCTTTCAGTAAAACCTATATGCTGCATACCATACAGAGTTTTCTGAATCCCACTACCATAAAGCGGTTTTGCTTGACATTAACTGCTGATAAACTATACTATATTATTGACCAATTTGATATCCACTTTATTTTGTTTCTTATAGATGAAACTCCTCTTGTAGCAGGCCCTTTCTGTCCTCTGATTATGACGAAACAGGACTGTATTAAATATATCAACCATCATCAGCTTTCCCCATGTTCTTCTAATGACCTGTTATTATACCGAAGCCAGTTTCCTGTTATCAGCGAAGAAAATGCAATACATATCATTCGCTCTCTTCTTCATACCCTGCAACCCTCCTCCAAAGACAGGGAGATAGAATATACTAATTTATCGAATAAACCAATTTTACCGGAAAAGCAGGAATATGACCTTTCCTTTCGGAAAAATTACTCAGAATTAATTCAAGAACGTTATCAACTGGAACAACGTTTTATGAAAGATATTGAAAATGGAAATTTTCATGCTGCAATTTTAAATTTAAGAAATATGCAGAGAGATGTTGCCTTTTTAAAAGAGCTTGGAACTACCTTAGAAAATGAACGGATTGGAGCTGCTATTGTACGTACAATGGTGAGAATTTCGGCAATGCGTGCCGGACTCCCAGCTGCTGTCATAGATTTAGTATCCACCCAAAATACAATCTCGACCCAAAACGCCAAATCTGTTGAGGAAATTTTTAGAGAAAAAGAAAAAATGGTTAATACTTTCTGCAAGGAAATCCTTTCCCACAAAAACCATCAATATAGTAACCTTGTATTAAATGCAATGCATTATATTGAACATAATTATTCACAAAATTTAACCGTGAAACAATTAGCAGATGAACTTAACATCAGCATCAACCGTCTTATCACTGTCTTTCAGACAGAGATAGGAAGAACTCCAGGCAATTATATTCAAAATGTACGTTTAACACAAGCCTCCCGCCTTCTGTCGAATACAGATTTAAGTGTTCAAAATATAAGTACCATGGTTGGCATTCCTGACGCAAACTATTTTATAAAACTTTTCAAAAGAGAATATTCTATGACTCCCAATCAGTATCGAAAATATTATCGCTTATAAATTTTTTAGCAGAGGAGCTGTCAGGAAATAAATAGTCATTTTTTGTACCTGAAAACAGACTTCGACGTTTTCTAGTAAACATAGAGCAAGGTATCACTCAATCATCTATCAGGATGATTTTGCGATACCCTCGCTACTTCTATTTATTATTTGACATTACAAATCTCCATGTTTAAAAATAATAACCGCAAAGGATATCTTTCCTGTCAAATCCCCTGCTGTCGGTATTTCATATCAAGGAATGCCTCCCAGTTGCTATAGCATAAACTGTCATACTCCTGCTTATTTCCTGTAAGAATATGGGGATAGGATTCATATAATTTCATGACTTTTTCACAGTTCTTCACCGAAGACATAGATACCCGTTTTACAGTTCTGTCAATCAAGTTAAAATAAACTAGAAAAGAAACGCTTCTTCCTGACCGTTCCCGCCCTGTATGAACCCAGACAATATCTTTATTGTCAAATAAGGCTTCTTTTAGTCCTGCACAGAATGTCCAGTTTTTTCCAACCCATACATTTCCAATCTTCTGGGCCGCTGAAAAATCACTTTCCAATTGAGCCATGGTAACAGTGGGATGGGCCTCCAGATATCGGTTGACTCTCCTTTTTACTGGGTCTTTCATGGTAATGATAATCATTGCCAAAGCCATTCCGATAAAAAGAATACCCATAATGCTAAAACCATAGATATTGCCCATCTTATTGCCTTTAATCATGCCATCACTGATATGATATACAGTTTCCTCTACCGGAAGTTCTGCATATTCCATAGCTTCTATATAATAATCCAAGTCCTCGCCTTCTAGACGGTCCAAAGAACCTTTTATAGTGATACCCTCAGAAACTAAATCTGCTTCTTCAGTTAAAGCATCATAAAACTGGTCTTCCAGTTGACGCATTTCACTATATTTGCTGACTGGAATCTGAACAGAAAGACAGATTCCTCTATCTTCATCAAGAACCACATAAGAAGAACGGTCTTTTTTAGTGCCTTGGCTCACTCCATTGACCTTTGTTTCTTTGGTAATCTCTAAATATTCGCCCAACGGATATTTTACTTCATAGGACACATATTTGCCTTCCATATCTGCCAGTTTTGCATCAGCCTCTAAGGTGACAGGGCCTTTTATGACATCTACAATAGACAATCCTACCTGTGAAACAAAAAATCCACCTAAAAATCCCAAAAAGATTACCAGGAAAATGATGGACATAACTTCTTTTATCTGTAATTTATTAATCATATTTTTCCC
>DEPC01000075.1:0-3720 GCA_002358555.1 Hungatella sp. UBA3402
TTCTACAATATATTGTAGAAATCTATCATTTTGCAACAGCCCTGTTTTTAATAAAACCTTTTTTTGATAAAGAGCTAAAAGCTGACTTTCTGGTAAATATAAGCCCTATACTAAGAACTTTTCCAATTAAGTCTGGAAAATCCTTAATATAGGGCAAATAATATTTTCAAACACGCTCCAGTGCTAGTTAGTAGTTTATTTGTTATAATTTACAATTTTTCCAAAATCAGGCTTCAAGGAGGCTCCGCCTACCAATCCACCGTCAATATCCGCCTGTGCAAACAGCTCTGGTGCGCTTGCTCCAGATACAGAGCCACCATACTGAATACGGATTGCTGCTGCTGTTGCCTCATCATAAATCTCACCAATACATACACGGATTGCAGCGCAAACTTCTTGTGCCTGTTCGGTAGTTGCCACTTTTCCAGTTCCGATTGCCCAGATAGGCTCATAAGCAATTACGACAGTCTTAGCTTGATCTGCTGTTACATTCTGGAATGCAATTTTAATCTGCTGGCGAACCCAGTCAATGGTAATTCCTTGTTCTCTCTGAGTCAGAGATTCTCCGCAGCAAAGGATAGGAGTGATACCATGCTCAAGAGCCTTGAGAACCTTTTTATTAACAATCTCGTCGGTTTCTTTAAAATATTCTCTTCTCTCAGAATGTCCAATAATTACATATTCTACCCCTGCATCTTTTAACATCTCAGGGGAAATCTCTCCAGTATAAGCGCCTTTTTCCTCAAAGTACATATTTTCTGCGCCGACATGAATATTGGTTCCCTTTGCTGCCTCTACAACTGGAACAATATCAATAGCAGGTACACAAAATACTACATCTACTTCATCATTTCCTACCAATGGCTTTAATTCATTAACTAAAGCAACTGCCTCTGTTGGTGTCTTGTTCATCTTCCAGTTGCCAGCAATAATTTTCTTTCTTGCCATGTCTTCCTCCATCTATAGGACCCACTATGGATACGGGGTCCATCTATCTTTATTTGTTGTCAGCTGCAGCTACACCTGGGAGTTCTTTTCCTTCCAAAAATTCCAGAGAAGCACCACCACCAGTAGAGATATGAGTCATCTTATCTGCAAAACCTAGTCTCTTAACTGCATTTACAGAATCTCCACCACCAATTACTGTAGTTGCATCGGTCAGTTCTGCAACTGCACGACAAACTTCCAATGTACCTTCTGCAAAGTTTGCAAATTCAAATACACCCATAGGACCATTCCATACAACAGTCTTAGCACCTTTGAGAGCTTCCTTATATGCTTCAATGGTCTTAGGTCCAATATCATAGCCTGACCAGCCAGCTTCAATCACATCTACAGTCTTGCGCTCTGTATCATTGGAGAATTCTTTGCCTTCTACATGGTCAACAGGAAGTAAGAGTTTTACACCTTTTGCCTCTGCCTTCTTCACCATCTCCAGAGCATAATCCAGCTTATCCTCTTCACATAAGGAATTTCCGATTTCCTGGCCCTGTGCCTTTGCAAATGTATAGGCCATACCACCACCGATAATCAGAGTATCCACCTTGTCAAGCAGGTTGTTGATTACATTAATTTTATCAGATACCTTTGCACCACCCAAAATTGCAACAAATGGACGAACTGGATTCTCGACAGCCTGGCCTAAGAACTTAATCTCTTTTTCCATCAGATAACCAACTACATTTTCCTTTGTGTACTTGGTTACACCTACATTAGAGCAGTGAGCTCTGTGGGCTGTACCAAACGCATCATTAACAAAAACACCACCTTCACAGAGGTCAGCTAACTCTTTTGCATAGGCATCAGCCTTCTCATCTTTGCCGTATTTGGTTTCCTCTCCTCTATAACGGGTATTCTGAAGCAGTAAAACTTCGCCATCCTTTAACTCTGCGGCAACTTTCTTGGTTTCTTCTCCAGTTACCTTAGGGTCATCTACAAATTTTACTTCCACACCTAATCTCTCGCTCAATGCAGGTGCAACTGGTGCTAAGGACATTGCAGGAACTGGCTCTCCTTTGGGTTTTCCTAAATGAGAACATAGAATTACTTTTGCACCCTGGTCCAGAAGTTTTTTAATAGTAGGAATTGCACCATCAATACGATTGTAATTTTGGATTACACCATCTTTCAATGGTACATTAAAATCACAGCGAACTAATACTTTCTTGCCCTTAAGGTCTTTTAAATCATCTACGGTCTTTTTATTTAACATGGAATCATATACCCCTTTCATTCTGATAAATAATGCTAAATAGACAACTCAATTTGACCAAAGCATTCACCCTTTCGCAACTGCCTTGGCTGCCAAATAAGTCTTGAGTTTGCCTGTAAATGGAACCAGTCAGAAATCCTAAACCATTATTCGTAAATCTTGCGTACCCAAGCCTTGACATTCACTCATAGATAAAACTAGAGGCAATGATAAATTCGATGAAGATATCTTATATGCCGATAACTAAAGTTAGAGATTTTACGACATGTTCAATAAAAAGGGTCCGGTCCTGATGACCGGACCCTTATCTGGATCACTGACAAAAACTTGTCCTATATCTGCGAAAATTGCAGGAATATATACATAAGCCTCAGCCTTTTGCCAATCATCTGGAGCTAGAAACTTTGTACTGTAAACCATTGCTCTCATAAATCTATCATTCATAAAAGAACAAAGGATAATAACAGTATCTCAAATATACAAGACTGACAACCTATAGTTAATGACAAAAATTACAGCTCAGCAAAATATTTGATTGTTCTAACCATCTGGCTGGTGTAGGAATTTTCATTGTCATACCATGAAACTACCTGAACTTCATACAGGTCGTCAGCAATCTTAGCTACCATAGTCTGGGTTGCATCGAACAGAGAACCATACTTCATACCAATAACATCAGAAGAAACGATAGGATCTTCATTGTAGCCAAAGGATGCGGAAGCTGCTGCCTTCATAGCTGCATTGATACCTTCTTTTGTAATATCTGCACCTTTAACAACTGCAGTTAAAATTGTGGTAGAACCAGTGGGTACAGGAACACGCTGTGCAGAACCAATCAGCTTGCCATTTAATTCTGGAATAACCAGGCCAATAGCTTTCGCTGCACCAGTGGAGTTAGGAACGATATTAGCTGCGCCTGCTCTTGCTCTTCTTAAATCACCTTTTCTGTGAGGTCCATCAAGAATCATCTGGTCGCCTGTATAAGCATGAATCGTGCTCATGATACCAGACTGAATTGGAGCATAGTCATTTAACGCCTTAGCCATAGGAGCTAAGCAGTTGGTTGTACAGGAAGCTGCAGAGATAATGGTATCATCTTTTGTCAAGGTTCCCTCATTTACACTGAATACAACTGTTGGCAAATCATTGCCAGCTGGTGCGGAAATAACAACTTTTTTAGCACCTGCATCGATGTGAGCCTGAGATTTTGCCTTGGAGCAATAGAAACCAGTACACTCCAGAACTACGTCAACACCAATCTTTCCCCAAGGAAGGTCAGCAGCATTTTTCTCTGCATAAATCTTGATTGTCTTGCCATCTACAGTAATGGAATCTTCACCAGCTTCAACTGTGTGCAGGTTGTCACCGATACGTCCGGTATATCCACCCTGGGCGGTGTCGTACTTTAATAAGTGTGCCAGCATCTTAGGATCTGTCAAATCGTTGATTGCAACGATTTCATATCCATCTGCCCCGAACATCTGTCTGAATGCCAGACGACCAATACG
>DEPC01000075.1:4058-8065 GCA_002358555.1 Hungatella sp. UBA3402
CCAAAACCATTGATTGCTACTTTTACTGCCATAACTCTCATTCCTCCTAAAGAATTAAATTAAATTGCGATTGTTAAAAACAAATCAACCCCATAATTATTCTACATAATTTTGCCAGAAATAGCAAGTAGTTTTTAGAAATTTACATCTCATTTTTAATATATCCAGCAAGATTATATGCATGATCGGAAATCCTCTCCAGATTGCTAATAATATCCAAAAATATTACTCCTGCAGAGGGTGCACACTCTCCACTTGATAATCTATTAATATGCTTTTCTCGCAAATCTTCCTCCATGCTATCTACCTGGTCTTCATATTGACTTACCTTGCGCACTGCCTCCATATTACAGGTTCTTCTGGCTTCTATGGCATATTCAAACGCTTTAAAAACATTCTTGCTAATATCTTTCAGGTCTTCAATTCCCGTATCAGAAAAATTCAACTCTCGATTCACTAAATATTCTGCAGACTCTGCTAAGTTTTCAGCATGGTCCCCTACCCTTTCAATATCACTGACGCTGTAGAATAAATCATTAACTACCCGTTTTTGATGTTCCGTTAATGACAAATTATCAATTTTAATCAAATATTCTGTCAACATTTTTTCCATTGCATCAATTGTCTTTTCCACTTTATATACTTCTTCAATTTCCTCTAATCTACCTGTGATAATGGCATCAATACTCTTCTTTACATTCCCTATGGTAATTTGTCCCATATGTATCACTTCCAGGACTGCAGTATCCAAAGCAAATGCAGGTGATTCAAAGATACGTTCATCTAAATGCTTTAAGGTCAATTTTTCTTCGTCAGCTTCTTCTTTCTCAGCTTCTTCGATATCTTTCACTAGAACTCCTGACAGATGTACAAGCTGATTGGCAAATGGAAATAACAGAGTGGTATTTGTCAAATTAAATACGGTATGGAACATAGATATCTCCATTGCTGAAATATTGCGGGCAGCAATCGATGGATAAAACATAAACAACACAAATCCCAGAATTCCAAATACTAGAGCACCAATAATGTTAAAGCTCAGATGCATTACTGCTGCCCGTTTAGCTGTTCTAGAGCCTCCCATACTAGAAAGCATAGCTGTGACACAAGAACCAATATTCTGTCCCAATGTGATATAAATGGCAGCATTGGTAGTTACCACTCCATTAAGGGCCAGAGTTTGCAAAATACCGACAGAAGCTGAAGAACTTTGAAGTAATGCTGTAACCAAGGCTCCAATCAACATTCCAAGGAATGGATTACCTCCAAGCACTTCAAAGGCTTTTGAAAAAATAGGAGCATCTGTATAAGGAGAGATAGAATCTGACATGAATTCTAACCCCATAAACAGTAAGCCAAGTCCTACCAGTATCTCTCCGGCTGTATGATAGTTCTGCTTCTTGGAAAATAAAATCATGATAGCACCGATGCCAATCAACAAAGGAGCATAAAATGCTGGCTTCATCACTTCCATGGCACTGCCAAGTTGGCTTAAAGATACAATCCATGCAGTGATGGTTGTACCAATATTGGCGCCCATAATTACTCCTACAGCTTGGGTTAAATTCAGTACTCCTGCACTTACAAAACCAACCACCATAACAGTTGTTGCTCCACTACTCTGGATAATTGCTGTAATCAATGCTCCCAGGCATACTGCCATAAACCGGTTATTGGTCAACATCCCCAAAAACTGGCTCATTTTTCCTCCTGCACTTTTCTGCATTCCATCTGCCATGATGTTCATGCCATAGAGAAACATTCCTAGACCACCTAGAAACCCAAATAAATTTGAGATATCATTAACTGACATAGTTTCCTCCCTGCTCTTGTAATGGGTAATTCTTTAGCTGTATATACCCTTTTATTTACAAATTTTTACATAACAGTTTAATGATAGCATATCCAAAACTTCCTTGCCAAGACTTTTTATAAATTCTGTTAAAATTTGTTAAAAATACTTAATAGTTCAAATAGTGTTAGGTTATTCATTAGTCATGTCACCATATCGCAGTTTTTCCCTAAATACTACAATGAACCGATAAAGTCAGAAGAATTTATCATATAGTTCCCTTAAAGATGTCAAACATCAGCTAGCATAACAAGTTAATAGCTTGATACATCAAAATTTCAAATGTTCTCTACAGTACTAGCAATCAAGAGTTTATTCCGTTATACTATTGATAAAAGAATTTTACTTAATAAGGAGGACCATTTTTCATGCTTTGTGATTTTCATCTTCATACAGAATTTTCTGGAGACAGTGATACTCCTACTTCTGTACAAATCGAACAGGCAATTACTTTAGGTATGTCTTCCATTTGTATCACTGACCATCATGATTTAGATGTTGTCTCCCCATATGATTTTACTTTGAATCTTCCAGTTTATTTTCCTTATATGGAAGCTCTTCGAGAACAATATCACAACAAAATCCAGATTGAAATCGGAATTGAGTTGGGGCTTCAAAATCATATTTCCTCTCAGCTTCAAAATATTTCTAACCAGTACCCTTTTGATTTTATCATTGGTTCCTGTCATTTCATAGATGGATTGGACCCCTATTATCCAGAATTTTATCAAGGAAAAACAGAATCTGAAGCTTATAGGCATTTTTTTGAAGTTACGCTAAGCCGGATTCAGCATATAGACTGTTTTGATTCTTTAGGGCATCTAGATTATGTTGTCCGCTATGGTCCAAACAAAAATAGACAATATTATTATAAAGATTACGCAGATATCATTGACTCTATTCTGAAAACATTGATTCAAAAAGGAAAAGCCTTAGAATGTAATACAGGAGGATTTCATTATGAACTAAATCACCCTAATCCTTGTGAAGATATTTTATGTCGTTACCGAGAATTGGGAGGAGAACTTTTAACAGTTGGTTCTGATGCTCATTCTCCGAAATTTTTAGGTTATGAATTTAACTATACAGCTTCTTTGCTGAAACAATGCGGATTTTCTTATTATACGATATACCATCAGAGAAAGCCCAAATTTCTTCCTCTTTGATATAGCAGACTAAAAATAAATACCTATGGAATATTCAAAATGTATAAAGTTCCGATAATTGTCAATACTTTCCATAAAAACGGTTATATTATTCTTATAGAGAGGAATCAAAGACAGGAATGACAAGAATCCCAAAACATATCGGAATTATTCCTGATGGAAATCGAAGATGGGCGTCAGGAAAGGGCTTAGCAAAAGAAGAAGGCTATGAGCATGGTATTTCTCCTGGCATGGAAGTTTACCATATTTGTCAGAATCTAGGAGTAGAAGAACTTACTTTCTATGGTTTTACTGTAGATAACACGAAACGCCCTTCTAGGCAGAGAATAGCATTTTCTTCTGCCTGTGTAAAAGCTGTAGAAATGCTTTCCCAGGAAAATGCTAATCTGCTAGTTCTGGGCAATACAAAATCTCCTATGTTTCCCAAAGAGCTTTTGCCCTATACGACTAGAAAAACCTTTGGAACCGGAGGAATAAATGTAAATTTCCTGGTTAATTATAGTTTTGAATGGGATTTAGGATTTCGACATGGAGCGTTTGGTCCTGTAATGGAATCTGCTAATGTATCTAGAGTAGACTTAATTATCCGTTGGGGTGGACGCAGACGACTATCAGGATTTTTACCTATCCAATCAGTGTATGCAGATATCTATGTAATTGATGACTATTGGCCTAATTTTACTTCAAATCATATTCAGGAGGCAATTTCTTGGTATTCCAAGCAGGATATTACCCTTGGAGGGTAAATCCTGCTCAGACTATAGATAAAGTATTTAGAGTCATAAATAGTCAGAGAAAATCTTTATAAGAGCAAAGAGTTCGGCTCACTGGAGCGTGGCAGCAGCCATTTTCCTTATGCGTGTAGTGTGCATCTATGGAGGATTTTTGCTTTATAAGAAATTGCATTTTGCATTTTTCGGATCAACGAAAAACTCCTCAATGGAAAACAGGACCATGCCCTAACAAGTAAAAAAGTCCAGAACAATCTG
>DEPC01000235.1 GCA_002358555.1 Hungatella sp. UBA3402
CCATTGAACTACACCCGCATAATAAAAATATCAAATCGGGGTGACAGGATTCGAACCTGCGACTTCCTGGTCCCAAACCAGGCGCTCTAGCCAAACTGAGCCACACCCCGATATGTACAAAAAGTACTTTTCACAACGCAAGAGTTATTATATATCAATCATCTTTTTTTGTCAACTACTTTTTTGCACATTTTCTCCATTTTTTTATTTTTATAATTGTTTGAAATAATGTGGCCGCAATCCCACTGGCTTTAGATAATGGGTAGTTCACTATTTCTGTTATTTAGAAATAAATTTCCTATACCTTTTGGGAGTTTTTGTCTCCATCTTCCAGCTCTTAAAAAATCTTCTGATTTTTCTAAAGATACTTTTGGTTATAATCAATCAAACCATTATCATAAGCAGTGATAATCATATAGGACGGTCTACGACCTTCCTGACGAGGGTAAGATAAACTTCCAGGATTTAAGACAGTTATCCCATCTATCACATTTAGAAATGGTCTATGGGTATGTCCATACATGGCGATATCACATCCTCGGCTCTTTGCTTCCTCTGCCAGTCCCTCTGGCCCCATAGTTACTCCATAATAGTGACCATGTGTCAGAAGTGTTTTGTGAGGCCCAATCTCAATCTCAAGTTCCCTCTCAAGATTAGAAAAAAAATCATTATTTCCCAGAACCATAGCCATCATGCAACCTGCCCCTACCCATTCGGGAATCCAATGTTCACTTCCCTCAGCATCACCCAGATGGATTAACATATCAAAAGGTTTTTCTTGCTCTATAACCAGCCGCAAATTTTCGTCTCTCCGATGTGTGTCACTAACAACCAAGATTTTCATCGGTTTTCCTCCCTATACAGACCTTTTAATTTCTGTTTCATAGCCTCCAGAGCCTTTCCCCTGTGACTGATTTCATTTTTCTTTTCAATAGGAATCTGTGCAGATGTCATTCCATATTCTGGCAGATAGAAAATGGGGTCATAGCCAAATCCTTCTGTCCCTGCTGGTTGATAGGCAATCTCCCCCTCCACAGTTCCCTCTGTATGCAGGATTGTTCCATCTGGAAGTACTGCTGCAATAGCACTGACAAATCTAGCTGTCCTTTCTTCTTCTTTCGCTTCTGCCACTCTATCAATGATTGCCTGGTTTTTTATCTCATAAGAGGTATCTTCTCCCATATAGCGTGCAGAATAAATGCCTGGCTCTCCTCCTAGATAATCTACTACTAATCCTGAATCATCAGCCAACACAATATGGCCTGTCTGCTCCCAGACTGCCTTGGCCTTTATCTCGGCATTTTCTGCAAAGCTGCTGCCAGTTTCCTCAATTTCGCAGGAAACTCCTGCTTCTTTCATAGAAATAATCTCTATGCCAAGGTCTGCCAGAATGAGCCGAACCTCCCGCATTTTTCCTTCATTTCCAGTTGCAACTATTATTCTGTGCTCCATATCCTTCCTCTCATCTTTAATCTAGTGTATTTTTTGTCCTTAACTTTGTTCGTTTACTTTTGTTGTATAACCCTTTAAGCATAAATTACACTGATAGGAATCTTCTATACATTCCCATTCTATGCCATCTATGCTGATATATCCTTCTCCATCTGTTACATCTGCTTGTTCTGTAGCATCATCTGCCCGATATTCTACAGCTATCGGATGCACAGCTTTTGGAGTATTTGCCTCCAATATCACTGCAAATCGTTCTCCTGCGTTTATTCTTTCTGAAACTTTCAAGGGAATCGTGTAAAAGCCACTATACTTTATAGTTCCTTTTGCCACAACCTTTCTATGTTCCAAGCTATCTTGCCCAGCCACATCATGGGCCAAAGAAATCACATAAGAGGTATCCTCACCTGTAGCATAAAATCCTACAGCATTTAGTTCTTCCTCTTCCTTTGCTTCAAAGACATTGGCTCCAAATGCTTTTTCCACGCCATATCCCACTTGTCCAACCCATCCACATAAATCGCTCTGATAAATATAGTCATAATTGTCTACAGATTCAATCCCTGTATAAACCAAGTTGATGCTTCCGATATTGCTGTCATGATAAGATACATAGAAATAGCCCTGCTCTCCAAAATCCTCCCCCCAACTACTAACGCATAAAAATGCCCCATCTCCATCTATCTCCATCTCAAAGTTCTCTTTTGGATAATGGTCATCCCACCCCACAATTACTACATCATGATTAGGAACAAGCTCTCCCTGATAACAGTAGGCACTCTTTTCTCTATTATAATAGACAGACTCACTGCTAGAGCCATTTAAAGAAGTATACAGGGAACTTTGAACTCCTCCATGAAAAAAGACAGCCTTTTTAATTGCTTCATAGTCCTTTTCTGGTAAAATCTGGATTTCTTGGATATGTACAGAAGGCTTCAGTCCATCTGGAGAAAACTCGTCTCCATATGGGTCTTCTTCTTCTAGCACTGGGCCTTGCCAAGCTAGAAGGTAAGCCATTGACATCGTGTATTCTCCACCTTCTCTCTGTCCTAGAGAAAATGAATTGTGAAGGGACATATGGTCTGCTGAAAACTCTTTTGGCATTTTCGGCAATAATGACGTTTCCAAAGAAGTAAGGGAAGCAAATGACCAACAAGTTCCAAAACTGCCTTGGTCTCTGACCTTGGTACTACGTCCTACTTTTCGGTAGTCGTAAACTTTTGGCAGACTGCGATCCCTGTAAGGCTCCTCTGATTCCAGATAAATTCTCCAACTGCCTAAAGGCAGTTTTGCTTTATATCCAAATCCTTCACATATTGCCTCTAAAGGAAGGTATAAATGATTATCTCTTCGATAAGGTGCACATGTCAAAGATAGAACTTCTGTTCTAGAAATCATTTCCCTTGCCCCTTCTTGAAGCCTTATGGAAATATTTCCCTGTTGAAGCAGAATTTTACCATCTGGATATTCTAATACATTAATCTCTAGAACCTGTTTTACAAATTCTGTTGATACCAAAATTCCTATAGCTCCATCTTTTGACGGAAGTGCTTCATAACAGCCTGTCTCAGTCTCAAGAATCAATTCTTTTCGCTCTAAAAGCTGTCCTAATTTCTGCTCTGGACCATTTTCTTTTCGGATTCCTGTGACAGTATCTTTCAACTGATTTTTATTTTTCCATTCTAAATCCTGTACATTGTCAATATTCTCTGTCTTTTGGTTTCTAGTATTATCTGGACTGCCTTCCCTGCTGCTACTCTCTAATTGGTTTGTATTTTTTACAATTCTGTCCGTATCTTTTGTCCCATGGCTCTCAGACTCCTGTGTCCTACTGCTACTGCTTTCTATCGTGTCCAGGCTATTTCCTTTATTTTCATGCTCCATAACCTCAGCCCGCGGTTTTGGTGTTTTGCAGCCAGCAAGACAGACACAGCCAGCAAGTACAATACCTGCTATCACTGTTTTTAGCCATATATTTGTATTCCTCACTGTCTGCTCCTGTTCCTTTTGGGAGGTTTTGCCCCCAGAAACTGATAAAAGTAAGTTTTCATCATTCCATTATAAATCTT
>DEPC01000167.1 GCA_002358555.1 Hungatella sp. UBA3402
TCCTAAATGCCTGCCGGAAACAAAACATCACCCGTTAAATTTCTCCCACAGATCTGCAAAAAAAACTGTAATAAAACCAAAAATCAGACAAATTTCGCATCATTAAAAAAGGTGTATCGCATTGAAGTTTTATTCTTCCTTGCGAGACACCTTGATGTGTAAACTTTGCAATCATTTAATTTTTTTGAAACCACATACCTATGTATTTTCTTATGATATTTCTTCATGTATCCTTCCACAATAAACCCGTAGAATCTGCAAAAGAAACTACGGGTTTATTCTTTTACTGTTCAAATGTTTCTTTCAACTTTCCAAAACTCTCATCGCTTATGCCATGTTCCATTTTACAGGCAACCCTCTCAGCCTCTTCTTTGCCTACTCCGGCTTTCATTAACATATCCGTCAAAAAAAGATGCTTTTCATATACTTTTTCTGCCACCTCTTTTCCCGAATCTGTTAAATGAAGAAAACCATCATTATCTACAGAAAGATAATTTTCTTTCTTCAAAATTGAAACCGCATGGCAGATACTCGGTTTGGAATACCCCATGTGACGGGCAAGGTCAACAGAGCGTACCATACCTTTCTGTTTCTGTATCATCAGAATCGCTTCGAGATAATCTTCCATTGATTGTCCCAAACGCAAATATATCACCACCTTCTGTACGTTTTATATTCAACACAGACTCCATTCTGATGATTCCGTCTGCAATTCAACCATCCGCTGATAAAATCCGTGTTCTTTCATCAATTGCTTATGCGTTCCCTTTTCTTCAACAACTCCATCCTTCAAAACGATAATCTGGTCTGCCGCTTCAATGGTTCGCATTCTATGGGCTATCACAATAACTGTCTTATCCTGCACAAGCCTTGATATTGCTTTCTGGACTTGCGTTTCACTGTCCACATCAAGCGATGCCGTGGCTTCATCAAGCAGTATAATTGGTGCATTCTTTAACAAAGCTCTTGCTATGGAAATCCTCTGGCACTCCCCGCCCGACAATGTTGAACCATTTTCTCCAATCACAGTCTGGTATCCCTGTGGCATTTTACTGATAAATTCATCACAATAAGCTGCTTTTGCTGCTGCAATTACTTCCTCATCCGTTGCATCCGACCTTCCTGTACGGATATTTTCCATCACTGTATTATTAAACAAAACAACATCCTGAAACACCACGGAAAATTCTTTTAATACCTCTGTCTGCTCCATGTCAGATATATCCTGCCCGCCTATTGTTATTTTTCCGCCGCCAATATCATAAAATCTGGCTGCCAGCTTTGCTACAGTGCTTTTCCCGCCACCGGAGGGACCGACTAATGCTGTTACCTGTCCCTGCTTTGCAACAAAGGACACCTCTCTTAGGACAGATTTCCCATCTTCATAAGAAAACTTAACATGGTCAAATGCTATGTCATGTCCTTTTCCCTTAAAGTGCTGTGTTCCTTTTATTCCGGGATATTCCGTAATCTCCCTTAGCCTACCAACTTGTAACTGTACGCTAAATAACTCAGCCATATTTGTCATTGCACCTGATAATGGATCATAAATCCTTGAAGCAGCAATTAAAAACAAAATATAAGTAAACAATGTAACTTCGCCGTCCATGACCAAAGAACTTCCTGCCACAATTACAGATGCAAGCCCCAAACGTAAAAACATCTGCCCGATAGTTATAAGGCTTGCTGTTGTCATTTCCGATGAAATTTGTGCCTTTTCAGAATGATCCATTTTTTGATCCAGCTTATTAAGGTAATCTTCCTCACTGTTACAAGCCTTAATATCCTGAATGTTCTCCAGACATTCCTGAATACCGTCTGCAAGGTCATTCCTTGCTGTAATATGCCGCATACCAAGTTTCTGTTGCAATTTTCTTGATAATATCACAATTAAAAAAGCAAATGGAGCAACCCATAAAAGCGCCAAGCCTAACCTCGCATTTAATATCAGCATACCAATACATACTAATGCCGTTGAAATCACAGCTCCGTAAAACTGGGGAACCGTATGGGAAAAAGCGTGTTCAAACCCTGCACAATCTCCCATGATTGTTCCCGTAAGTTCTGCAATATCCCTATCGCCAAAAAATGACAAAGGGAGTTTCCGTAAATGTTCTGCAATACTAATCCGTCTTCTTGCGCTTTCTTTATAAGTGCCAATATAAGTACAACTGTACTGTATATAATGAATTATGAAGATAACCGCCAATACCACTATCCCGGACAGAATAAATCCCCATGCCGGAATATTATCTGCTTTCTGCCCTATTACAGCAGGCAGCATGGCATCAAGCACAAGCGCAAGCAGAATAACTGGAAGCATCAAGCTGATATTCATTAATACACTGTAAATAATGCCTTTTAACAAATCCCTTGCTCCGGAATCACTCAAAGCATACTTTTTCTGTAAATATTTCATTACACTTCCTCCTTCCCCTCAGAACCTAAGCCTTGTGCCACTTTCCATGAAACCGATGTCTGGTAATCCCTCCACATTTCGCTGTATATTCCATTCTTGCCAATGAGTTCTTCATGCTTTCCAGCTTCTGCAATCCTGCCATCTTTAAATACTAATATCTGATCTGCATTTTTCACGGTAGAAAGTCTGTGGGCAATCATCAATACCGTCTTATTTTTGGCAAGCGTTTCAAACGCAGACTGTATTTTATATTCGTTTTCAGCGTCTGCAAAAGCAGTGGCTTCATCAAGAATAATAATCGGCGCATTTTTCAAAACTGCTCTTGCAAGGGCGATTCTTTGCGCTTCCCCTCCCGAAAGATATGTACCTCCTGCTCCCACTGGCGTATTCAGCCCTTCCGGTAATCTTTCTATAATTTCTTCACACCCTGCGGCTTTTACAGCATCCTTTACTTCCTCTGTCGTCGCATTCTTTTTCGACATACGGATATTATTCAGAAGCGTATCCTTAAACAGTTTTGTATTCTGGAATACAAACGCAATCCTTCCCATAAGTTCGCTCTTTGCCATATCCCTGACATCCACGCCGCCAATCATTACCTTTCCTTTGTCAGCATCAAAAAAGCGTGGTATCATCTTTGCCGCCGTACTTTTACCACTCCCCGATGCGCCGACCAGCGCTATCGTCTGCCTCTCTCTGACAGTAAAACTTACAGAATCCAGTGCTGCTTCATTGCTGCCCGGATAAAAAAAAGTAACATTTTCAAACACAACTGAATTGTCCTGCGGAACTTTCGGATTTTGCGGTTCTTTTAGCGGTTTCTCTCCTAAGACTTCTTCGATACGGTTAACCGCCGCTTTTGCCGACATAAGCTGTTCACTTGCGAACATAACCCGATTCATCATGGTTGCACAGATTGGTGTAAAAAGGCTGTAAAACAGGAAATTTAAAAATACTGATTGTAAATCCCCACTGCCGTTTACTCCATTCCAGAGAAAAAGCACAAGCGGTATCAATAAAATAAAAGTCCCATTTAAGGTTACATTAAATCCCGTCAGCGGAATCCGGCAGGTAATGGCATACCCGGTAGCAAACTGCTTGTATTCATCAATAGCCGCATGAAAATTTTTAAAAGAAAAAATCGTCTGCTGAAATACCTTGACAACCGGAATACCTCTTATATATTCCACCGCTTCCTTGTTCATAGTTTCCAATGCTTTCATATAATTACCCATAAATTCAGCATTATCGCCGCCCATCATCTGCTTTAGAAAAAACACGCTGATTGCAAGCGGTATCAGACAGCAAATGCCCATGCGCCAGTCAAAAATAAATATCATGACTAAAATCGCAACTGGCATTACAACGGCTCCGGTTAAATCCGGAAGCTGGTGCGCCAAAAAACCCTCCGTAAGCCCGGCATTGTCATCAATTACCTTGCGGAGCTTTCCGCTCGCATTACTGCTAAAATAGCCAAGCGGCAATGTCACAATATGGTGCATGGCTTCCTTTTTCATATTTTTAGCAGTACGAAAAGCTGCAAGATGCGAGAAATTCAGCGCAATAAAATACAATACGATACTTGCCACCGAGAACCCAAATGCCATCCATGCATAATTAGTACTTGCTGAAGCAAGCGCAATATTTCCTTCTTCCATAGCATAAAGCATATCCCGTATCACAAACCATATACAGATAAACGGCAGCATTGACAAGACTGTACTTACCCCAGCTAATATACAAGCCAATATTGTCAGAGCATGATATTTTCCCGCAAATTGAAACATTCTTTTTATTTCAGAAGTTTCTTTTTGTTGTTTTCAGCAACCTCCATGATTGCAAGACTCCTTTCACAAAATATTTAAGAGTAGTTATATATGGCTAACCACTCTTATATCTTACTTTCATTTTTCTTTTTTTGCCACTCCATAACGACTATATCTATCCGATTAGACACTTAATTAGTGCCTCATAAAACAATTATAAAGTTTTTCAAGATTGCCCTTGACCGGAAACATGGAAACCGCATCCTCATTCTCAAAAAATAATACCGTATTACAAGCCATTGCCGCAAACTCATAGTCATGTGTAATGACAAAAATAGTTTTTCTCTGTCCCGCAAGCTCCTTCAAATGATTAGAAATTATTTCCATGTTATGATAATCCAACCCGCTTGTCGGTTCATCTAAAATCAAAACAGGTGTATCTATCCGGTCAGACACAGCAAGTGTCAACCGCTGTTTCTGACCTCCAGACAGCGTAGCAGGGTGTTGTTCTTTCAATTCATACAAACCATATAGTTTCAGCAAATCCTCTAACTGTTCTTCTGCCACGTTTTTACCATTCAGCTTCAATTCTTCAAGAACACTGTCCCCAAAAATCTGACAGTCAGTATTCTGCATGACAAAATAAACTTTCTTTTTCCTTTTCCTCACCGCTGTTTCTTTTCCGCAAAAGAAAATCTGTCCATCATTTTCTTTCTTAATTCCGCAAAGGATATGTGATAATGTAGTTTTTCCTACGCCATTATGCCCTACAACGGCAATTAAATCCCCTTCAAACGCCTGAAAGGAAATGTTACGGAATATCACGTCCTTTTTATATGCGAAAGATAAATTTTGAACCGTAAGGACTTCCTTTTTGCCCAGCCTTTCAAAAGAATCCGGCTGGAACTGCCTTATATCGGCAGTACGAAGTCCATATTTTCTTCTGTCATCATCCGCCATCGCAAGCAGCTCCGCTGTAGTCCACACAGTTTCAATACAGCCTTTTTTCATATAATAGAATCTGTCTGCTAATTCTGTAAGGTAATACAGACGATGTTCCGCAACAATGATTGTATGTCCCTCTTTTTTTAGCCTTTTCATCAAATCTTTCAATGCTTCTACCGAATACATATCAAGATTGGCAGACGGTTCGTCAAAAACATATATTTTAGGATTCACTGCATGGACTGATGCCACCGCAATTTTTTGTTTCTCACCGCTGGACATCGGATATATTTCTTTTCCTCTGAGAGAGTTTCCGTTAATCTGTTCAATTGCGGACGATACCCGCAGCTCCATTTCCTCATAGGATATACCATAATTTTCACATCCAAACGCTATTTCATCTTCTGTGATGCTCGCAAAAAACTGGCTCTTTGGATCTTGAAAAATAGAGCCGACACTTTTCCCAATTTCAGATAAAGGATACTCTGAAATTGATTTCCCTAAAACAGTTACTTTCCCTTTCAAAGTCCCTTCATAAAATTTTTCCGCCAGACCGTTGATAATCCTGGTAATCGTTGTTTTTCCACAGCTGCTTCCTCCGGTCAGCACAACAAATTCGCCTTCCCGTATAGACAAGTTTATATTATTTATATTTGGCTTATCCGTTGATTGATATTGGAATGAAACATCCTCCAACTTTATGGCTATATTTGCATTTCCTGCCATCTTCATCCCACCACCTTCTTTTCCATCACAATATAAAATGCAGTAATCAATATTGCAATTATGCACATAATGAAATCCACAGAACGAAATTCTATTTTTCTTCGGCAAGTATGTCTGCCGGAATTTGATATTCCCCTGCTTTCTGCCGACGCTGCCAATTCTTCTGCAATCCTTGATGAACGGAAAATTACAGGCGTTACTATGTATTCTAATGCATCGAAAGGGTGTTTCCACGACAACAATCCCCGCAATTTCAAAGATGCAAACACATCTGAAAACTCACTCCGCACTGTCGGAAAAAAACGCAGCATGAATGTAATTGGCAGAGCAATGCTGTCTGGAGCATGGATTTTCTTAAAAACTGCAACGACCTCCCCCGGCGGCATACCCAAAATTGGCTGTGCTGCCATTACCATCATTAAAATGCGAAGAACCATAAACAGGAACATTTCCGGCATTAAAAAAGTAATTCCTTCCCCACCGGATAGGACACGCAGAATAATAAAAATCCCACATACAATCAAATATTTAATTGTCTGCCTGACATAACCCTGAGCCACCAGATACACACCTAAAAGCCCTAACAAGGTATAAATTAAAATGTCGCTTGTGAGTACCGCCACAAGCGACATTGTCAGGGCTATGACAAGCAATTTTGTCCGAAAATCAAATTTTATGCCCATCATTTATTTTATCGCGCCACTCTTTCTAAAATGTTTTACCACCAATTTATTACTAATCATGCAGCCAATGACAGCCAATACTGCTGTTACTCCAAGGCTTAAAACAACATACTTCGGATCAGTATAGTATTGCGTCTGTACCTGCACCTGCTCCTCGCTGACGCCGGTAGCAAGAAAAGCATCTTTAAAAAACCAGATTTCAGACATTCCATGTGCCGCACGCACTAATGCCGTAATCACCCAAGAAATTGTTACACGCTTAATATCCTTATAGGAATCCTTGCCCCACATAGATAATTCTGCTACAATACCCCCGCCCAAGAACCACGGAATCATAAAGGGTCCCATCATAAGTCCTGCAATTATAGCCCACATTATATTATAAATCAATGCAGGTCCATGTTTTCCGACTTTCATTGCCATGTAAACATAGAAAGGCGCTAAAATCAGCCCTGCACCAGCGGCATTGAAAATCATGGAGTAGAACAATGAGGCTCCTGTCAACATTGAGTACGCCATAAAAATCACGAACATAATAGCGCAAAAGATACCCATAGTTGCAAAGTCCTTGACAGATAATTTGCCTGTCTTGTTTTCAGTTTCCATTTTTGATTATCCTCCTTTAAATCAAACATTGGTTAGTGTTTGATAACCTAATATCCAAAAAAAATAACCTCTCTGGTTATCTTTTTTGTTCTTTTAACAGAGGATATTTTATACCCTTTTATACTTCTTCGCCACTCCATTTAGACCAATCTCTACCCAATCGGACACCTTTTCTAAAATCTGTCGGTGAAACACCGTATATTTGTTTGAAAGCAGACGACAATTTATTCGGATTATCATAACCTGTTTTCGCTGCTATCTCTGTGATCTGTAAAGTCGTTTCCGAAAGCAGCCTGCCCGCAGTCTGAAGCCGATACATACGAAGATACGCATAAACAGAAGAACCATAAACACCCCGGAAACACTTTTTCAACGCAGTTGGAGATATATTATATTTTTCTGCCAACTGCTCTATAGTATAATGTTTTGTAATGTCCATTGTAATAAAGTCCGCAATCTCCTTGATAAGATTGACCTGCTTTTGACTGTAATACTCTGTCTGTATCACTTCCCTCCTTGTATCCAGATCGCTCAAAAATAACAACATCTCCAAAATTTTTATTTTCATATAACCGGACTTCCTCTGTTCACGCACGAAATAAAGTTCGGAAAAAATATGTTCAATGGACGAGTTCGCCCTCATAATGCAGCATCTGTTCCCATCAATAATATATTGCTTGATTTTCTGCAGATCAATGTCCAACAATTCCATAATGCGGCACACATCTTCCTGCAATTCATCCAAACTTATCGTAATTGTAATGCCATGATAATGGCTAAGAGGGAAGTTGGAGAATGATTTTTTTCTCATAACAGAGCCTATCGTCAAATCCCCCTCTGCCATATAACAACAGCTATTTTCCCCAAAACTACATTCATAGCGTCCTTCCCGGCAATGGTTGATTTCTATCGTATTTTTCATTCCCATCTGGCTTTGGTTGCAATATGCCATGTGAATATCGTTATATACTAATTCAATACCCGGAAAAACCTGATAAACACTAATCTCTCCTGTTCCTGTTTCATTCTCAAGCTGAAACACCCTACAAGATGCTTCTTCTATTTCCTTGCAAACAGATTTTCCATATAAAGCAACAGAATGAAATGCATCTGCTGCTTTATCCCTTTCCGGATTGCCAATCTCAGATAATAGCATTGCTGAAATCTTATACGGATTATTCATAACAGTTCCTTTCATTTTAATAGTTTATGCACTGCCAAATAATCTTTCCCGTGTGTATGGCAATGTTGTTCATGATGTCCAAAATGCGTATGTAAATGGCTATGTGTAATCGTATGACTGTGTGTGGTTCCGTCATGCGTATGCACAATCGTATGCGTATGTAAGTGTATGTGGTGTAGAATCATTGTGTCCGTAATAACTACTGCTGTTCCTATCAACATAATAACCAGTGCCAGCATATACTTTTTCGTCAGCGGCTCACGCAGACAGATAAAGGATAGAAAGGCTCCCACAAATGGAGCGATTGCATAATACGCACTTGTTTTAGCAGCACCCAAAATACTGTGCCTTAACGTAAAATAAAATACTTAATCCATAGGCTACAAAGCCTACAATCAAAGCTATTAGACAGTATTTTAATTCAGGCAGCCTTTCTCCTATTGCAAATCCTATTACAAGAGAGCCTGTGCCTGAAAAAATGCCTTTTAACATCACAATTTCAAATGTATTCTTTGACGATATTTTTCTGGTACAGTTATTTTCTAATCCCCAACACAACGCCGCCGCAAGAACAAGCAATGATCCCCAAGAAAATCTCATACTTGACACATCTTCAAATGACAGTATCCCGCTTGATAAGGTAATCAATGCAATAGCAATCCATAGCCTTTTAGATACCATTTCCTTAAATACCACCAGCGCAATCAACGATGTCGCTACTATTTCAAAGTTATTGAGCAGCGAAGCGTTAGCTGAAGTTGTATGCAGTAACCCAAACATCAGGAAAACTGGCGCAAGTATATCCAAAACAATCATACCTAATGTATATGGCAAATCACTTTTTTCTAATTTATTATTTGCGTTATCCTTCCGGTCAACCATATAAATTGCACCAATCCCTATACCTGCACCTATATATAATAAAGCTGCCATCATGGTTGGTGGCACATTTCCTAAAAGGACTTTTGAAAACGGCATATTTAGAGCATAAAACACAGCGGCAAGAATCGCATAATATATAGCTTTTATTTTTTGTTTATCCATAAAGCATCTCCCGTTCTTTACATAGAATATTTACATTTACTTTTTAGTACAATTTCTTCCTTTGTTTTTAGCAAAAGTAAGGTGTAACTAACTAAAATGATATGTTTTTTTCATATTCTCGTCAAGACGATATTTCAAATTTCACAAAATTATCGTTATTCGTAGCATAAGAAAAGCCCTGTATAGTACAGAGCCTTTCCAACCTCTCATAAATTGTCAGTTACTCTTTTGTTTTTCCATAAAGTGACATTACAGATAAATCTCTGCTGCTTTTGCAAAAGCCGCTTTTCGCCCGATAAGTTCCGACTGTTTTTCTTCCGGCAGGCTCTCAAATACACCCCTATAACCCTTTTCCAGCATCGGAGTGTCCTTTGCAAGCAGATACAGCTTCATATTAAGCCATTCCTGCCATAATTCCTCAAATAGTGCAACGCTGTCCGTAAAAGTTGCATCTTCCTCAAAACCATGCGGCGGCATATAATATTTCAGTTCTACAAAACCATATCTCCCAACATCGACCACCACAATATCCGCCATCTCATACAGCTCTGCAAACGCATCCGCCACCTTTTGGCACTTTGCC
>DEPC01000201.1 GCA_002358555.1 Hungatella sp. UBA3402
TCCAGGTAAATAAACTGTGTTAGGAACACAAAATCCTCTGTTTGAGTGAAACAAGTTTAGATTTTGTGTCCCTGCTTTTCGTAGATGTTTACAGATTTAGTGTTGCTGACTCCCAAAACCCAGCCCAGGATAAGCTCTTTTCGATGTGTAACTTTGAAATTTCATTTCCCATTACCGGAAGCTTTGCTTCATTTCCCTCTCCATCTCTCTCCTTTGGTCTTTCTTGGCAATATCTTCCCGCTTGTCATACAATTTCTTACCTTTTGCCAGACCAATCTCCACTTTCACTAAACTCCCTTTAAAATACACCTGAAGCGGCACCAGAGTATATCCCTTTTCAGCCTGCTTCGCCGCCAATTTCACAATCTCCGATTTATGAAGAAGAAGCTTCCTAGTCCTAAGTGGGTCTTTGTTAAAAATATTTCCCTTTTCATAAGGATTCACATGCATCCCATAGAGATACAATTCTCCTTTGTCAATGCGGATGAAGGACTCCTTGATGCTACATTTCCCCATACGGATAGATTTTACTTCTGTCCCAAACAGTTCAATTCCTGCTTCATACTTATCCTCAATAAAATAATCATGATATGCCTTTTTATTGTTGGCAATCAATTTTATGGTCTGTTTTCCCATGTCAATTAGTTCCCCTTTTTTTAGTCTTCCCAGAGAATAAAATCAATCGTTCTGGTAATCTTGTCTGTTCCTGCCACTTTGACACAAACCTTCTGACCCAGCTTATATCTGATGCCAGTCAAGTCTCCTACCAGCTCCATATGCTCCTCATCAAAAATAAAATAATCTCCTTGAAGTTCATTGATATGGACTAACCCTTCTACAGTGTTGGGCAATTCCACATACAGCCCCCAATTAGTAACTCCAGAGATGACTCCCTGATAAATGTCTCCGATATGCTGTGACATATATTCACATTTCTTTAGTTTATCAGTCTCTCTCTCAGCTTCGTCAGCTCGTCGCTCCATAACGGAACACTGTACTGCCACTTCAGGAAGTATCTGTTCATAGTGAGCAATTCTTTTTTCTCTAAGACCGCCTTTTAAATTTTCTTTTATAATTCTATGAATCTGCAAATCTGGATATCTGCGGATAGGAGAAGTAAAGTGTGTATAATAATTTGCTGCTAGTCCATAATGCCCTGTACAAATGGTTCCATATTTTGCCTGTTTCATGGATCGCAGAGTAAGACGGCCAATAAGAGCCTCCTCAGATGTACCTTCAATCTTATCCAAAAGTTTTTGAATCTCCTTGGGATGTACCTCCCCATTCTGAGTGCGAATCGTATATCCAAAGTTATTGATAAAGGTTCCCAGGCGTTTCATTTTTTCTGGGTCAGGATATTCGTGAGTTCGGTATACAAAAGGTAATTCCTGCCAAAAATAATCCTCTGCAACTGTTTCATTGGCCATCAGCATAAAATCTTCAATGATTCTGGTCGCCGCATTGCGCTCATACGGTTTAATCTCGATAGGCTTTCCTTTATTGTCCAATACAATCTTGCTTTCTGGAAAATCAAAATCAATAGAACCTCTCTGCCTTCGTTTGGCCCTTAAGATATCTGCCAATTCTTTCATTAAGCAAAACATAGGCACAAGCTCTTGATATTCCTCCATCACTGTCTTATCTTGGTCTGTCACAATGGCATTGACTACTGTATAAGTCATTCTTTTATCCACGTTAATTACAGTCTCAGCAATCTGGTGTCCTAAAACATTACCCTTGTCATCAATCTCCATAATGCAACTGAGGGCTAATCGGTCAGTTCCTGCATTCAAAGAACAAATTCCGTTGGAAAGCTTGTGAGGCAGCATGGGGATTACTCTATCCACCAGATATATGCTGGTTCCCCGTTTGTATGCTTCTTCATCTAATGGCATTCCTTCCTGGACATAATGGGTTACATCTGCAATATGCACTCCTAGCGTATAATGGTCCCCTTCTTTGGAAATCGTAATGGCGTCATCTAGGTCCTTGGCATCTTCTCCATCAATCGTTACTGTAGGCAAATGTCGCAAATCCAATCTTCCCTCTACCTCTCTATCATCTACCATATCTGGCATCAATGCTGCCTGTCTCATGACTTCCTTTGGAAATTCTTCTGGCAAGCCATAGGCCTTGATAATAGATAAAATATCAGTTCCTGGGTCATTGACATGACCAATAATCTCTGTAATAATTCCTTCTGGGTTATGCCTTTCTCCTCCAAAGTCTGTAATCCTCACTACCACCTTGTGACCTGTCACAGCTCCCATATCTTTGCCCTGGGGAATAAAAATATCTTGATTCAATTTTTGATTATCTGGCAAAACAAACCCATAATTTTTATTCTTCTGATAATATCCGATTACCGTCTCATTTGCTCTTTCCAGAATACGAACTATTGCTCCTTCTGGCCTCTTTCCTTTTGTCTGCTCCTCCTGTATCACTACCTGCACTTTGTCTCTGTGCATAGCTCCTGCAGTTTTTTCGGATGGGATAAAGATATCTTGTTCCTGCCCCTCAATCGTGACAAAGCCGAACCCTTTTGCATGACCAGAGAAAATACCCACTCTCGCAAAATCCTGAGCCTTGCCATATCTACCCTTCTTGGATATACCAATCCTTCCTTCTTCTAAAAGACTATCCAAAACTTCCTTCAATTCCTCACGCCGAGCTTTTGGAATCTCCAAAAAAATAGCTAGTTCTTTCAATTTCATAGGAACATAGGACTTCTCCTCAAATAAGGAAACCAGCATGTCTTTTCTCTGTTTTAATAAATCGTCTGTCATCTTTCCTCCTTTTTATTTATGAATACTCTTATGATTGTTTCAATCATATCCTGTCATTTTGTTAAGTAAAATCTGGCAGTTCTTATTTTTGGAATAGACTCCTATATTACCTGCTTATCGAAATGACAGAGAAACAGCAAAGTGCAAAAAACACTCTTGTTGCCAAGAGTGTCTGTTTTGCCTGTATCTTTACCAAATTATATTTAACACTAATGCAAGCACCAGTACTGCGGTTGCTGCAAACTTTGTGAATTTCTCCAGGTTGCCTTCCATGGAACGTGCTTTATTCTTACCCCAGTAGCTGTCAGCCATGCCACTGATAGAACCAAGCCCAGAAGACTTGCCCTCTTGAAGTAATACAATAATAGTAAGAGCGATACATATAAGAACAAACACTACGGTTAAAATCGATTTCAGCATGCTTTTTACACCTCCTATAGTCAAACAACAGTAATCATAGCATACTTTATATGGAAAAACAACCTCTTTTTACGGAAAAACCCATGTTTTGCAATGGTTTGGACGAAAGTAAGCTAGTACTAACTTCTTAAATTTTCTTGAATTCTCAGAAGCTGATTATATTTCGCCACTCGGTCACTTCTACAAGGTGCACCTGTTTTAATTTGTCCAGCATTGACAGCAACAGCAATATCTGCAATAATAGAATCTTCCGTTTCTCCAGAACGATGAGAAATTACGGTGGCATATCCTGCTCTTTTTGCCATCTCAATCGCTTCCAGGCTTTCTGTCAAGGTTCCGATTTGATTTACCTTTACCAATATGCCGTTGGCCGCCCCCATTTCAATCCCTTTTTTAAGACGCTTTGTATTTGTTACAAATAAATCATCTCCTATGAGCTGGACTTTATGGCCCAAGGTTTTTGTCATAAGCTGCCAGCCCTGCCAATCCTCCTCCTGAAGTCCATCTTCAATCGAGATGATTGGAAATCCCTCTATCAGACGTCGATAATACTCGACCATCTCTTGGGCATCTCGTTCTACTCGTATTCCACTCATCTGGCTTTCACCTGGAAAAATATACATTCCTGTAGCTTCATCATACAATTCACTGGAAGCTGCATCAATGGCAATTCCTACCTGACTGCCTGGTTGAAAGCCGCTTAAACTGATAGCATCCACTAAGTAAGATAGAACTTCCTCTGTATTTTTTAAATTGGGGGCAAAACCTCCCTCATCTCCTACAGCAGTGGAATAATTGTTGGTTTTCAGAAGATTTTTTAATGTATGATAAATTTCTGCACACATCTGAAGACCCTCTCTAAAATTGTCAGCACCAACTGGCATAATCATGAATTCCTGCAAATCTACGGTATTGTCTGCATGGACACCGCCATTTAAAATATTCATCATAGGCACTGGCATTTTTGTACCATAGATTCCTCCAAGATACCGATATAGAGGAATCTCCAGAGCATTAGCGGCTGCTCTTGCCACTGCCATAGAAACTCCAAGAACTGCATTGGCTCCCAGCTTGGATTTATTCTCTGTTCCATCCGCCTCTCTTAGAAGCTGGTCAATTTTTTTCTGGTCCAACGCATTTTCAAATGCAACTGCCTCTGCAAGTACATTATTTACATTTTCTACTGCCTTGTGCACTCCCTTTCCATGATATCTAGGTCCGCCATCGCGCAATTCTACTGCCTCGAATTTTCCTGTAGATGCTCCCGAAGGAACTGCTGCTCGTCCGACTGCACCACCGTCCAGCATAACCTCCACTTCTACTGTAGGATTTCCTCTAGAGTCTAAAATCTCTCGTCCTTGAACTCCTGCAATTTCAAACTTTTCAAACATAAAAAACAGCCTCCTGTTCTTTGATAAATCAGTATAAGGATAGCCATTTTTTTGAACAATTATACTCATTTGGATAGAGTTCTTTCAAGCAGTTTAGCAGCTTATTTCGCAAGTTTTTACAAACCATTCAAACAGTGGTTTCATGTCCACCCCGTTCCAAACTCTAGCACATTTGCCTGTCATTCTCTCTGGATGCCACTGCACGGCCAGAACTGGTAGGTTTTCATGTTCCACTCCTTCTATAATCTCTCCAGCTTTTGCCGTGATTTTTAATCCCTTTCCCAATGTTTTCACTGACTGGTGATGATAGCTGTTGATGCGTAGGTTTTGACCAAATAAACTTTTTATTACAGAATGTTCCTCCAGCTTCACATCATGCACAACACCATCTGTATGTCCGCCTATTCCACATTCTTCTTTTTGGTCCTGCCACAAAGTTCCACCTAAAGCTACATTGACTAACTGAAGCCCTCTACACACTCCTAAAATGGGCTTTTTTTGTCTTATAAATTCATCAAAGAGCTTAAATTCCTCCTCATCTCTCTTTAAATCAGATTTTTGACACCAGGCTTTTCTCTCTGTTTTATAACGACAAGGCTCAATATCCACTCCTCCTGTAAGAAACAATCCATCCATTTTTTCTGCCAGAGCTTTATCTGCTCCAAGAGCCAACACTGGCTGTCCCCCTGCTTCATAGATGGCATCTGCATAATTTTGAAATAGCTGTCGTTGCTCCATTCCTCGAACTTCTTCAAATCCAGCAGTTAATACTATCAGTGGTCGCATTTTTTCTTTACCTGCTCTTTCTATATCTTGGTTCCACAGTTGCATTTTATCAAATATGTCATAAAACAGAAGGATTTAGCTATGGAAATTTTTGTTATACAATATCATCCAGGAAACCTGCTGTCAAGTTATGTTTACATATCTTTCCTACCTCTTCTGGACTAATTCCCCGAATCAATGCAAGATTTTCCAAAATCTCCTCAAGAGCAGAAACCACAGTATTGTCAGAATTTTGATATTTTTTTCTGCTTTGTTCTGATATTTTTTTATCTGTATCTAACTTAAATCTTTCTTCCTGTGCCCACCTAACTGCCAAAAGTCCATCTGTCTCTATCAGAAGTTTATTGAAAGGAACCTTCTCTGCCACCTGTCTCACTGCTGGATTCCAACTCACATCAGGACCTATAGAAAAGTAACAATCTATAGCCAAATATTCTTCCAAATCGTATTCACTAGAATACCAATGGACTAGATAGCGGTTGGGATAATTCCGAATAATATCAGCAATTTCTTTTTCCTGTCCTTTTGTATGAAGGATTACTGGCTTTTTCCATTGACAAGCAAGTGTAAGCTGTTGTCGAAATACATCTTCCTGTACATTCAGAGGCACATTGCACCATACATTGTCCATGCCGATTTCTCCTAGTACTGGGCATTGGCGTATATATTTTAGCATATCCTCTAATGGATAGATATCAGCATACCAAGGATGAACTCCACAAGTGGGAATCAGATAATCCCCCTTGATTGCAAAAAGTTTTTCTGCTTCTTCTGGGGTAGACGCACATAAAAGACTCAAAATTCCAGCTTCTTTTCGCTCCTTCCATTCCTTATCTGTGCCTATATGTGTATGTGCATCGTTGAGTGTTCTTGTTTCTATCATAAATGGTTGTTCTATATCAGTTTTATTCAGCCTTTTCATTCCCCATAATCCTTCCATAAATTTCTCTGCGCAGCTTTCCCTGCCCATAGAGCCATTCTCTGTCTCGCCCTTTATCTTCTATGACAAGTTCTCCAGTAATCTGAGCTGGGAATTGATTTAAAATTAAAATTCTGTCCGAGAGATAGATAGCTTCATCTATATCATGAGTCACCAGAAGAACTGTCTGGTTCAACCGTTTTCGCATTTTTAGCAGCCAGTCCTGCATCTCTCCCCGTGTAATCACGTCCAAAGCGCCAAATGGCTCGTCTAAAAGCAAAATATCTGCATGGCATAGAGTGGTACGCAGAAATGCGGCTCTCTGTCGCATCCCTCCTGATAATTCTGAGGGATAACTGTCCTCATAACCCTCTAACCCAAATTCCTCAAAGCTTTGCCTTGCCACAGACTGCATGTCTTTCAAAGAACCATGAACTTCACCATATAGACATACATTTTCCAAAATTGTCTTCCAAGGAAATAACAAATCGTTTTGAGGCATGTATGCAAACTTTTGAGATACTCCTTTCATTATCTGTTCATCTACCATAATTTTGCCTTTATCTGGAACCAGGACTCCTGTAAGAAGCTTTAAAATGGTAGATTTTCCACTTCCTGAGGGCCCTAAAAGACTTACAAATTCGCCCTCCTTTACAAAAAAATCTATGTTCTCTAATATCGTCTTATTTCCATAGGAAAATGTCAATTCTTGTACATGTAGTTTCATTATTTTTCCTTTATATTCCGCACCTAAGGTAGAAATTCGTTAGTAAAACATTGTTCTGCTGGAATTATCTTATTAATTACTCCATATTCAGCCATAAAATTGGTATAGTTATCCCAAACTTCTGCTTTCATGGTTCCCCATTGTTCACTGTCTTCGGCATATTTGGGAGCTAAATACTCAGAAGACATGGTTAGCATCTCCAGAGAATAGTCTGGTGCATATTTCTGTAAAATCTCTGCACTTTCTTTTGGATTAGATATGACATATTCATATCCCTTTGTTGTTGCTGCCAAGAATTTCCTTACAGTATCTGGCCTATTTTCTAGAGTATCATTGGACGCAATAATAACTGGGGTATAATAATCCAAACGGCTATCCAATTCTCTCACTGGAGTATAGTTGATGGGAAAATCATTAAGTTTACATTTTACATTATCCCAAGCCTCAAAAAACCACATAACATCTGCCTTATCTTTAAGAGCCTCAAACCCTGAACCATCCGAGATTACCATAGTCAATTTAGAAAAGTCTCCTCCATCCTGGGCCATCACTGCTTTTAGCACTGCTTCTTCTCCTGGTCCACCCCAACCTGCATAAATTTTTCCTTCAAAATCCTTGGGAGACTGGATATTTTTATCTGCATAGGAGGCAAAGCCGGAAGTGTTATGTTGGATAATAGTGGCAATCGCTTTAATAGGTAATGGGTCATCTGCTGTCAGAGCAATCGTTACATCTTCCTGATAGCTGATACCAAAATCTCCCTTTCCTACGGCAATTAAGGTAGCTGTTGCTCCCTCTGTAGGCTCCACAATCTTAACATTCAGTCCTTCCTCCTGATAATATCCCTGGTCCAAGGCAACATACATGCCAGTATGATTGGTATTTGCCACATAATCCAGGATTACCGTGATATCCTCCAACTGGTCATTGGAAGGTTCCTGTCCTATCTCTGATTGGTTTGTAATGTTGCTGCTCTCATTTCCTTCCTTCTGACATGCACAGATGGACATAGCTGCTATCAATGCAGCGATTCCTGTGATTATTTTTCTTTTCATGTTTTTCCTCCTCATATAATTAAAACTGTATTATTACCCATTAAACTTGACGATATCTCCAGTCAACTTTGATATCTATTTTGATATATCTAAAAATATATTTTTAAAATCTTATAAAACCAGACAAAAATTTTAAAATAATGTGACCGCAATCTCAGTTCACAATATACCTCCACAATAAGCTTATAATTTTCCTCTGAGATAGGGAACTGCCTTAAACTGATATAGTCGGATAAGTCCATTCATACATAGACTTAACAAAATGATTACCACCACACAGGCAAATACTCTATCCAACATATAGCTGTTTTTTACTCGGAGAAGATAATATCCCAATCCTTTTTGTGCTCCAATCCACTCTCCTACGACAGCTCCGCTGATGCTGTAAGTTGCCGCTACCTTAAGTCCTGACAACAGAGCTGGAACAGAAGCTGGAATTTTTACGAGACGATATGCCATAAAACGACCAGCCCCATAAGAACGCACTAGATTTACATATTCCTCGTCCACCTGAGCTAAGCCGTCCGAAAAGCTGACTGCCACTGGAAAAAAGCACATAAGAACCACAGTCAATATCTTTGGTCCAATCCCAAATCCCATATAAATAATCAAAATTGGCGCCATTACAATCATGGGCACAGTTTGAGTCACCACCAAAATAGGATAAATTCCTTGTCGCATAAGAGGAAAACAATCCATCATAACACCCAAAAAAAGCGCTAATATTAGGGAAATCCCAATTCCTATCAATGCCTCGCCCACAGTAACTGCTCCATGCTCAAAAAGAGTGCCTGCCTCTTCTATCAATGCCACAGCAACTTGAGTGGGAGAAGGTAGGACATACATTGGAATATGAAAGATATCTACTACTCCTTCCCATATGATTAAAAGTGCGCTAAATAACACAATAGGCATTATTTTCTGTCCATATTTTTTCATGGTATCCTCCTATGTTACAACAGCTTTTGTGCCTTTTTCCTATACAACCCAAAACAAAAAGTCCGGCTCGTCAGACTCCCGCGCCGAAGCGTGGCTACATCTTCAGCCATTTTCCTTATGTGCGCAGCGCACATTCCCCGGAGGGTTTTGCTTTATAGGACGCAATTTCCTATAAAAAAAGACTGCACGGATAACGGCAGTCATAAAGGCATCACAATATCTTCTCCCTACGTTGGCATTATCCAAATCAGGTTATGGGTCGAAATTCTCAATTTCCTCTCAGCCTGTCTCACAAGCTCCCCTTATTTTTTCCAATTATAGCACTAACTCTTTTTAAATGCAATAGTGAAATATCAATTAAAAACTTGCTTTACTTGTCATTCGTTTATTATACCTTAGAAATAGTAAAGTATGTAGGCAGAAGTAACGCAACAAACCAGATTTCCCATTGGTCTACTGCTGATAATTGGAAGTTCTACAAAATAGAACTACAAATCGTTCTAAGTTTCGATAGTTGTTATAGCAGTTGGCCCAGTACAATAATTATAATAAGGAAGATCTTATAGGGTTACTGGCTCCGAAGCCGCAGGACGAGGAGCAGTCTTCTTCCGTGCGTTACTTAGCATTACTTAGTATTACTTCTGCCTACCACTTTTAACTACCACAACGAGTTAAGTTATACCTCATCAATCGCCTTCCCAATATCATGTCTCATATATTTATTATCAAACTCAACCCATTCCGTCGCCTTGTAAGCATTAGACCTGGCCTCTTTTAAATCCTTCCCAATAGCTGTTACTCCTAGTACCCGACCGCCATTTGTGATAATTTGTCCATTTTCATCAAATTTGCTTCCTGCATGGAAGACATAATATCCATCTTTCTCCTTAAATGCCTCAAGTCCAGAGATAGGATATCCTTTCTCATAATGCTCTGGGTAGCCATTGGATGCCAATACTACGCAAACTGCTGCATTTTCCTCAAAATCCAAATCTACCTGGTCTAATTTTCCATCAATACATGCTTCAAAAATCTCTACGATATCATTTTTCATTCTAGGAAGTACTACCTGAGTTTCTGGGTCTCCAAAACGGGCATTAAATTCTAGAACTTTAGGTCCTTTTTCTGTCAGCATCAGACCAAAGAAAATAATTCCCTTAAAATCTCTCCCCTCTGCCTTCATCGCATCGACTGTAGGTTGATAAATATGCTTCTGGCAGAATTCATCTATCTCTTTGGTATAAAAAGGACTTGGAGAAAATGTTCCCATGCCGCCTGTGTTTAACCCTGTGTCTCCATCTCCTGCCCGTTTATGGTCTTGTGCAGAAGTCATAATCTTAATCGTCGTTCCATCTACAAAGGATAACACCGACACTTCCCGTCCAGTCATGAACTCCTCTATAACAATACGGTCCCCTGCAGTCCCGAACTGTTTATCTAGCATCAGAGTCTTAACTCCCTCTTTTGCCTCTTTTCTGGTCTTGCAGATAAGTACTCCTTTTCCAAGTGCCAGTCCATCTGCTTTTAGTACAATAGGCATATCTGCAGTCTCCACATAGGCAAGAGCAGCCTCAGGAGAATCAAAAGTCTCATAAGTAGCTGTGGGAATCTGATATTTTTTCATTAAGTCCTTGGAAAATGCTTTCGAGCCTTCCAAGATAGCTGCATTCTTCCTGGGACCAAATACCCGAAGTCCTGCTGCCTCAAATGCATCCACGGCTCCTGCTGCCAGAGGGTCATCAGGTCCGATAATCGTCAAGTCAATTTCATGTTCTTTTACAAATTTTGTCAGTTTGTCAAAATCCATAACTCCAATATCTACACACTCAGCAAATTCTGAAATTCCAGCATTACCTGGTGCACAATATACTTTCTCTACCTTCGGGCTTTGTGCCACTTTCCATGCAATAGCATGTTCCCTTCCGCCGCTGCCAGTTATCAGTACTTTCATTGTTTTCTCTGTTCCTTTCCAATGCACAATAAATTATGAAAAATTTATCAATAATTTTCACCTATCGCCCCTTTTGTTCGTTATATCTAGCTAATTTTCACTCCCGTCAGCAATCATCTGGATAGCCTGGGGCAGAATTTTCCATTCAGCTTCTTCCATCACCCGTCTTTGAAGAATTTCTGGGGTATCTCCAGGAAGAACTTCCACTGCTTTCTGCAAAATGATAGGGCCTGAATCCATTCCCTCATCTACAAAATGTACGGTAGCTCCTGTCAATTTCACACCTCTTGACAATGCTGCCTCATGAACTTTCAATCCATAATATCCTACTCCACAGAACGACGGAATCAAGGATGGATGGATATTGATGATTTTATTGGGATATTTGCGAATCATGGCAGCAGGAATCGCTACCAAAAATCCGGCCAGCACGATAAGGTCCAGACTATATTCATCTACTTTTTCTAAAAGTGCATCATTAAATTCTTCCCGACTCTCAAAGGACTTTGGAGATAAATATACTGCCTCTATTCCATGTTTTTTTGCCCTCTCCAATGCATAAGCCCCAGAATTATTGCTGATAACCACTTTTACTTCTACATTTTTCAATTGTCCATTATCTATGGCATCCAGAATGGCCTGGAGATTTGTTCCTCCCCCAGATACCATTACGCCGATTTTCAGCATAAATCTACTCCTTTTTCTCCCTCTTCAATCGTTCCGATTACATAAGGAACTTCTCCTGCTTGTCTGATAGCTGCCATAGCTTTCTCTACTTCTTCCTTGTCCACTGCTACAATCATGCCAATTCCCATATTGTAGGTGTTATACATTATTTCTTCTTCAATCTGTCCTTTTTGAGCTAACAGCCTAAAAATAGCTGGAACCTCATAGCTGTCTTTTTTGATAACAGCTCTAGTTCCTTCTTTTAACATACGGGGAACATTTTCATAGAAGCCTCCCCCCGTAATATGGCTACATGCTTTTACTTTAACCCCTGCATGTTTCATGGATTTCATAGCTTTTACATAAATCTTTGTAGGAGTGAGCAATGCCTCTCCTAAAGTTTTTCCTAATTCTTCATAATAAGTATTAAGTCCCTCTTTATTCAGTTCCTTCTCAAACACCTTCCGAACCAGGGAAAATCCATTAGAATGAACACCTGAAGAAGCCATACCAATGAGCACATCTCCTGATTTTAACTCTTTGCCGTCAATCAAATCTTTCCTATCTGCTACACCTACAGCAAATCCTGCCAAGTCATATTCTTCCACAGGATAGAATCCAGGCATCTCTGCGGTCTCTCCTCCTACTAATGCTGCTTCTGACTGTTTACACCCCTCTGCCACACCACTTACAATGGTGGCTATCTTTTCGGGCACATTTTTTCCACAGGCAATATAATCCAAGAAAAATAATGGCTCGCCTCCTGCACATGCTACATCATTGACACACATAGCCACACAGTCAATACCAACTGTCTCATGTTTGTCCATGATAAATGCCAATTTCAGTTTTGTTCCCACTCCATCGGTTCCTGACAAGAGCACAGGATGCTCCATCTCCTTAATTGCATCTAGAGAAAATGCACCAGAAAAACCGCCGATTCCTCCCAGAACTTCTGGCCTCATAGTTTCCATCACGTGTTTTTTCATCAACTCTACAGCCTTATACCCAGCTTCAATGTCCACTCCAGCATTCTTGTAATCCATATTATTATCCTCCACTTGATAGGCTCTATTTCATCTGTTTTAAATATTCTTTATATCCAATTTCATCTAATTTCTGTGCTTTTGCCATCACATCATGTTTTAAATTCTCTGAATATTTCTTTAAACGCTCAAGAAGCTCGGAATCTGAAACCGCCAGAATCTTGGCAGCCAAAATTCCAGCATTGGTGCCGCCATTGATGGCAACTGTGGCTACAGGGATGCCAGAAGGCATCTGGACAATCGAGTAAAGAGAATCTACACCGCCCAAATCAGAGGTTTTCATAGGAATTCCAATCACTGGCATGGAAAATAATGCTGCACACATTCCTGGAAGATGAGCTGCCTTTCCAGCTCCTGCAATTACTACTTTAACACCTTTTTCTTCCAAGGATTTTGCATATTCAAAAAAGATATCTGGTTCTCTGTGAGCAGAAATGACGGTTATCTCAAAATCAACCCCCAATTTTTCCAAAACATCTGCTGCCTGTGCCATAACAGGCATATCTGAATCACTTCCCATTACAATTCCAACTTTAGCCATAGTAATCTCCTTTTTTGTTTTACAAATTTTATCAATAGAATTAATCTTTACATCTGATTTGTCTAAATCCTTTTAACAACAATTTAATCAATTCTTGTACTGTCTTTGTTATTCGGTATAGGTCCCTGTAGCTTTTACCAGTTTTGGGCGATATCCTGCTTCATTGAGGGCTTTTACAATTGTACTCTTGTGCTCTGGTCCAAAGGCTTCAATCGTAATTTTCAACTCTACTGCTGCATTTCGGTTGATGCTGATGAACTGGTTGTGTTCCAGCTTGATAACATTCCCCTTCTCCTGAGCCAGCAGAGCAGAAACCTTGGCCAACTCGCCTGGCTTATCTGGAAGCAAAATGGATACTGTAAATACTCTGTCTCTCTGAACCAAGCCATGCTGAACTACAGAAGCCATGGTGATTACATCCATATTGCCTCCACTTAAAATAGCTACAATCTTCTTTTTCTCTACATTTAGATGTCTTAATGCTGCTGCTGTTAAAAGCCCAGAATTCTCTACAATCATCTTATGATTCTCCACCATATCCAGGAAAGTAACTGTCAGTTCACTGTCTTCAACGGTAATGATATCATCTACATTTTCCTGAATATATGGGAAAATTAAATCTCCAGGACATCTCACTGCTGTGCCATCCGCAATGGTATCTGTACTTTTAAGCTCTACCACATGGCCTGCCTTTAACGATTCCTGCATACAGTTAGCCCCTGCCGGTTCTACGCCAATCACCTTAATCTTAGGGTTTAAAAGCTTTGCCAATGTAGCAATCCCTGCACATAGACCTCCTCCTCCTATGGGAACAAGAATATAATCTACGGTCGGCAGTTCTTTGATAATCTCCATGGCTATCGTGCCCTGGCCAGTTGCCACTGCCAAGTCATTAAAAGGATGGACAAAGGTTAAGCCTTTTTCCTCAGCCAACTGATAAGCATGAGTACATGCCTGGTCAAAATCATCTCCTTCTAGAACCACTTGGGCTCCATAGTTCCTTGTTCGATTTACTTTGATAAGTGGAGTTGTGGTAGGCATCACAATAGTTGCAGGAATCCCTGCCAATTTTGCTGCATATGCAACCCCTTGGGCATGATTTCCTGCGGAAGCAGCAATTAATCCTCTCTCTTTTTCTTCCGCTGACAATGTGTTAATCTTATAATAAGCTCCCCTCACCTTGTAGGCCCCAGTGTACTGCATATTTTCTGGTTTAAAATACACCTTATTGCCTGTCTGCTCAGAAAAATACTCGCTGTATACCAGCTTTGTCTCCTGAGTGACCTTACTGACTGCTTCTGCAGCCTCTTCAAAGCTTTCTAATGTCATCATATCCTTAATCCCTCTTTCTTATTATTTCAAAGTGAATCCTTGCTTTTCACATCAAATAATGCATTGATAAATTCTTCGGCATTAAATTTCTGAAGGTCATCAATCTGTTCTCCAATGCCAATATATTTCACGGGAAGTCCTAACTCTGACTGAATTGCCACTGCAATCCCTCCTTTAGCTGTGCCATCCAGCTTTGTTAAGATAATTCCTGTGACTTGCGCTACTTCCATAAACTGTTTCGCCTGAGAAAGAGCATTTTGCCCTGTGGTTCCGTCAAGCACTACCAAAGTTTCTCTATAGGCATCTGGATACTCTTTGTCAATGATTCGGTTAATCTTCTTTAATTCTTCCATCAAATTCTTTTTATTGTGAAGTCTTCCTGCAGTATCACAGATTAGCACATCTGCATTCCTGGATTTGGCGGCTGCAATGGCATCATAGATGACTGCTGCTGGGTCAGAGCCCTCCTGTTGAGCAATGATTTCCACCCCTGCCCGATGGGACCATTCTGTAAGCTGTTCAATCGCAGCGGCCCGAAACGTATCTGCGGCTGCCAAAATCACTTTCCGCCCTTTATCCTTTAACTGTCCAGCCAACTTTCCCACAGAAGTAGTCTTTCCTACCCCATTGACTCCAATAATCAGAAGCACAGACTTTTTATTCTCAAATTCATATGCATTTTCCCCTAAGTCCATCTGCTGCTTCATGGTTTCCATCAAGATAGCCTTACATTCTGATGGCTCCTTGATATGTTGTTCCTTTACTCTCTGACGAAGATTTTCTACAATAGACATGGTAGTTTGTATTCCCAAATCTCCCATAATAAGAGTTTCCTCTATCTCTTCAAAAAAATCATCATCAATAGCCGAGAATCCGCTGAAAATGGAATCCATGCTAGATACAATATTATCCCTGGTCTTGGCCAGTCCTTGTACTAGCCTTCCAAAAAAGCCTTTCTTTCCTTCTGCCATTTTTTCCTCCTGTTCTCGCCAACTCAGCTTAAACGTATGCTGCTGTACTTGGATATAGTTTACTACGCTGTCCCTGGCATGTCCAGTGTATCCTCAATCAAATTCACAGAAACCAGGGTGGACACTCCTTTTTCCTGCATCGTGATTCCATAAAGTCTATCTGCTGAAACCATAGTCCCGCGCCGATGAGTAATCACAATAAATTGAGTATTTTTGGTCAATTTATGCAGATATCCCGCAAATCGGTCTACATTGGAGTCGTCCAGAGCAGCTTCAATTTCGTCAAGTAAGCAAAACGGAGAAGGCTTTAGATTCTGGATAGAGAATAAAAGGGAAATCGCTGTGAGAGCCTTTTCTCCGCCGGAAAGCTGCATCATGTTCTGTAGCTTCTTCCCTGGTGGTTGGGCAATGATTTGTATTCCTGCCTCCAAAATATCCTCTCCCTCTACCAATTCCAAAGTTCCATGGCCACCACCAAACAGCTCTTTAAAGACCTGGTCAAATTCTCGACGAATTTCCTTGAATTTCTCTTCAAACTGTCTGCGCATCCCTGTATCCAGCTCTTCAATGATTTTAAGCAAGGTTTCCTCTGCTTTCACTAAGTCCTCATGCTGAGCACTCATAAATTCGTATCGCTCAGAAATCTCTTTATAATCCTCAATGGCATTGACATTCACGTTTCCCAGGGCTTTGATAGCCAATTTCAAAGCTTCTGTCTTTTTTTTCATCTCTCCAAGGGAGGTCCACTCCAAATTTTTCAAAGCTTCTGCTGTGACAAATGTCAGCTCATATTCATTCCACATATATTCTATATGGTGTTCCAGCTTTTCTTCCAATTTTTCTTTTTGGCTTTGCAGCCGAAACAAATCTTTATCTAATTGGCTCATACGTCCTGCCAGTTCTTCTCGTTTATCAAACAACTGCTTTTGCTTTCTGGATTTTTCCTCCCTAATTGTAGAGTAATTTTCTGCTTCCTTGTCAAACAAAGCTGTCTGCTTTACGGCTGAGTCAATCATTTCTTTTAATTTTTTAATCTTCTCATTTTTTCCTGCAATTACTTGTCCACTATTATCTGTGCTTCCTTCCAATAATTCAAGTTCTTCTTTTAGTTTTTTTTGTTCCGACTGCACACGCAATACATTTTCCTGAACAAACTGATATTTCTGTTGCAAATTAGCACCCTCAAGCTGGAGTGATGATAAGTCCTTTGCTAAAAATTCTCTCTGTTGTTTTGCTCTTTCTAACTGTCCTGCCAGTTCCTCAGTCTGCATAGTTCCCTGTTGATTTCTGGTTTCCAGTTTAATAACTTCCTCGTCTAGTTCCTTTTGGCTTCTTCCAATCTCTTGAATCTGTTCTTCTAACTGTCTATTCTCTAAAACCATGTCTCTGGAAGATTCCTCTATCTCCTGAATCTTATCTTCCAACTGAGCTATATTCATTTGAATGGTATTTTGTTCTAAAAATCCTGTCTGTTGCTGTTGTTTTACTTGTTCTAATTCTTCCTTTTGCTGTTGGAGCTGTGATTCATTGGCAGATAATTCCTCTTCCAGCCTTTGGGCCTCCCTCTGTGCTATTGTACACTGCTCCTTCAACTCATCAATCTCTCTCTTTCTTCCCAGAAGATTGCTGGTATTTTTAAAAGCTCCTCCTGTCATGGAGCCTCCTGCATTAAGGAGCTCTCCCTCTAAAGTTACAATTCGCAGGGTATGGTGATATTTTCTGGAAAGAGCAATGGCATGGTCAATAGTATCTGTCACCACAACTCTGCCAAGAAGATACTGAACTATCCCATTATATTGCTCTTTGGCCTTAACAAGCTGACTTGCTAATCCCAGGACTCCTTCCTCCTCAAGTGCCCTCTCCTGGCTGACTCCTCCTTTTGTCTTTATACTGGTAAGGGGAAGAAATGTTGCCCTTCCATATTTATTTTTCTTTAAATATTCAATCAGCTCTTTCGCTGTTTCTTCAGAATCTGTCACAATATTCTGGATACTTCCTCCAAGAGCTGTCTCAATGGCTGTCTCGTATTTCTTTTGAGTAGTAATGATATCTGCCACTACTCCGTGAATTCCCTTAACCCGATTTTTAGCCTCCATGACACGTCGGATACTGTTTCCATATCCTTCATATCGTTCTGCCAGATTCCTCAGAGATTCTAGCTTTGTATTGCTTGTATGATATTCTTGTGTCCTGGCGTTCAAATCTTGGTTCCATTTCCTAGCTTCTGCTTCTAATTCTTCAATTCTTGATTCACAAATTTCTCGTTCCAAAGACAGTTCTTGCAATCGCTTACCTATCTGTTCCAATTGATACAATTCTTCTTTTCTTTGTTCTTCCTGAACAGAGATATCACTTTTGAAGCGCAACAGCTTTTGACATACTTCTGAACGGCGGACTTGTACCTGTTCCATCATGACTTCATATCTCTGTTGTTTGGCTGTTAAAGAAGCCTTTTCGTTCATTGTTGAGATAATATTGCTTTTTTCTTCTTCAATCTTATGGTCCAGCATCATGATATTCTCGTCAAACTGGCGGAGAACTTCTTCTACCTGCTCTTGTTGTCTTTTCTTGTCTTTTACTTGAATGGAAATCTGAGAATGATCGTTTTCGTAGTCTTTCATCTGCTGTTGGCGCTGCTCTATCTCCTGGTTAATGGTATTGATTCTCGAATTAATATGCTCTGCATTTATCTTTTCTGTGTTAATCTGTTCCAAAAGCACATTGATTTGTCCTTCTAGACTCCCCTTGTGCATATTCGTTTGTGCAGCCTGGCTGCGACGATTCTCAATAGTTTCCTCCAGCTCTTTTAGACTCTTGTCCAATTCTTCATAAGTTATTCGAATTTCGTCTGAAATTTTCCTTGTCTCCTCGATATCTCCAGACACAATATTAACTTTTCCTTCTAACTCTTTTATCTGTATTTTTATATCCTGAGTTTCATATAAAAATACATTGACCTCATACCTCTTTAATTCGTCTTTTAATTGCAAATATTCTTTGGCTGTCTCAGATTGCTTTCTCAGCGGTTCTACCTGTTTTTCCAGTTCTGACAGGATATCGCTGACGCGAACTAGGTTCTGTTTCTCGCTGTCCAGTTTTTTCTGAGCAATATCCTTTCTTCTTTTAAATTTTACGATTCCAGCAGCCTCATCAAACAGTTCTCTCCTATCTTCTGGTTTGCCGCTTAATATTCGGTCTATCTGCCCCTGACCAATGATAGAGTAACCTTCTTTTCCTATTCCTGTATCATAAAATAGTTCATTGATATCCTTTAAACGACAGGAATTTCCATTGATTAAGTATTCACTTTCTCCTGAACGGTAAATTCTCCTAGCAACTGTCACCTGTTCATAATCAATGGCAAGCTGATGGTCTGAATTATCCAAAGTAATCGCTACATATGCAAATCCCTGTGGCTTTCTCATCTCAGTTCCAGAAAAGATGACATCCTGCATACTAGCTCCCCGAAGCTGTTTGATTCTTTGCTCTCCCAGCACCCACCGCACAGCATCTGCCACATTACTCTTGCCACTTCCATTCGGTCCCACAATTCCTGTGATTCCATTATGAAACTCAAACAAAATCTTATTGGCAAAAGATTTGAAGCCTTGTACTTCAATACTTTTTAAATACATAGTCCACCTACATTTTCCTGTTATACCATTATGGGCAAGATTTTTTTAACCTCAAAATTCCCCGATATGCCGCCATGCTCTCTGCTGCCTTTTTTGTTCTTCCAGTTCCTCTTCCGACTTCTTCTTCCCCCACAACTGCCCTAGCTTCAAAAATCTTATTATGGTCTGGTCCTTCTTCTCGAAGTAATTCATAAGTCAGAGGTCTATCTCCCATAGCCTGTACTATTTCCTGTAAAATAGTCTTGCTATCATAAAAGAGCTGTTTATGCTCAATATCATTTAAGACACATCTGTGAATAAACTCTTTTGCATTAGCAAAACCACCATCCAGATAAATCGCTCCAATCAATGCCTCCATAGCATCAGACACAATAGAGCTTCTCTCTCTTCCTCCTGTGGCTTCCTCGCCTTTGCCCAGTAAAAGATACTCTCCAAGACTGATATCTGCTGCACATAAAGCCAAGGTTGGCTCACACACTATACTTGCTCTCATCTTTGTTAAGTCACCTTCTGGGAGCTTGTAATACTTGTGATAAAGAAAATCACTAGACACTACCTCCAAAACGGCATCCCCCAGAAACTCTAGTCTCTCATTGCAACCAGACTTATTCATTCCATGCTCGTTAGCATAAGAACTATGAGTCATGGCTTGGGAAAGCAATTTTTTATCTTGAAATTCATATCCTGTCTTTTTCTCCAGTTCCCTTAATTGTCGTCTCATATCGGTCTCCTTTATAGAAGAAGGGGCTATCGCAAATGGACAAGTATAATATTTTGCGACAGCCCCTTTTTCTATGTCTTTTCTTAATTTAAAATATTTTTGATTTGGTCTACTGCATCGCCTACAGTAACAATTTTTTCTGCTTCTTCCTGGGGAATCTCGATATCAAACTGCTCTTCAATGGCAGCGATAATCTCGAAAAGATCCAGGGAGTCCGCACCTAAATCATCTACAAAAGTAGTGTTTGTCGTAATTTCATCTTCACTTACGTTCAATACCTCCGCGATAATCCCCTGTAATTTCTCAAACTCCATAGCAACCTTCCTCTCTTTTTTATTCCTGCTCTTTGTTTGGCTGCAGGCTTTCCTTTATTTTTTCGTTGATTTGCTGCTCCTTAAAGGTAACACACTGGATAATGGAATTGCATACTTCATTGGCCCTGGAATTGCCATGGGTTTTCACTACCAGCCCCTTTAACCCCAAAAGAGGTGCTCCCCCATATTGGCTTGCGTCAAACGCTTTCATAGTTTCCTTAAGAGCTGGTTTCACAAGCAATGCGCCTATCTTACTTCTGAGGCTGCTCATCATCCCTTTCTTTACCATACTGAGCATGGTAGCCCCCACTCCTTCGTAAAGCTTCAGGATTACATTGCCCACAAATGCTTCACTGACAATCACATCTGCACCACCATGGGGAATCTCTCTGGCTTCTATGCTTCCAATAAAATTGATGTCATTGCAGGCTTTTAAAAGGGGAAATGTCTCTTTGACCAGGGCATTACCTTTTTCTTCTTCCGCGCCAATATTTATAATTGCAACTCTTGGATGCTTAATGCCTATGACATGCTCCATATAAATAGAACCCATTCTGGCAAATTGTACCAGATGAGATGGTCTGGCATCTACATTGGCGCCACAGTCAATCAGAAGGGACACTCCCCTTTCTGTAGGAATAAGGGGCGCAAGGGGAGGACGCTCTACTCCTTTAATCCTTCCTACAATTACTTGACCGCCTACCAGGATTGCCCCAGAACTTCCAGCAGAAACAAATGCATCTGCCTCCTGCCGCTTCACTAAGTTCATACCCACCACAATGGAAGAGTCTTTCTTCTTCCTGATGGCATTGACTGGCGGCTCTTCTGTCTCGATCACCTCAGAGGCATGGACAATCGAAAGGCGGTCCTCAGGATAAGAGTAATTGTCAAGTTCTTTTTTCACCTTATCTTCCTGTCCCACCAGGATAACGCTGACTTGCTCTTTCTTCTTTAACGCCTCTACGGCTCCTTTGACCATCTCCGAGGGAGCATAATCACCACCCATAGCATCCACTGCTATCTTAATCATGTCTTGATTCTCCTTTCGGCCAGAGCCTTAGATAATCTATTACATAATGTACCAGATATCGTTTTATAAATCAACATGAAAATTTTTTTCTATCTTTGAAAGAAAGTGAGTTCAATTTGAAAGAATTTTTACAAATTAATATCAGATAGTCCTGATAATTCTTGTCCTTTTAATGCCCTCTCCAAAAGTTCTGGAAGTTTCTGAGGATTACATGCGAAACAGGGGATTCCCATTCCAGTCACTTTTCCTGCCATCTGAGAGTCATAATAAGGCTTTCCCCCATCTGCAATAGCTAAAAGACATACTACGGTCACTCCGTCTTCCTTTAGTTGTCCCAATCTTCTGGTAAGGGCAGCCCGATTTCCCCCTTCCATCAAATCGCTGATAAGGAAGAATATGGTTTTCTTAGGGTTCTCAATAAATTGACTACAATAAGCCACGGATTTATTGATATCAGTGCCTCCCCCCAACTGAAATCCAAACAGCAAATCCACAGGGTCTTCACATTTTTCCGTCAAATCTACTACTTGCGTATCAAAAGCAACGATTCTTGTCTTCACTGCTGCCATGCTTGCCAAAATACAGCTCATAATCGAAGAATAAATGACAGATTCTCCCATAGAACCGCTTTGATCCACATCTAGAATAATGGTATATTTATTTGCAGCCGTTGTGGAAGTTCTATCAAAGAAATAATAATGTTCTGGAATAATTTTTTTGACCTCTGGCTGATAATTTTTGATGCCTCTGCGAATTGTCATATGAAAATCGAGTGCCGAGGCTGAAGGAATGGGAGAATGTTGTCTCTTATTCACTGCTGCAGTGACTGCCCTTTTAATATCACTTTCCAGAAGTTTATTTATCTCCTCCACAATCTTCTTCATAAATTCCCGAACACTTTCCTTACTCCTTTTAGGCACTTGGTCCTTTAAAAGCAAGATAGTGGTGGCCAGATTCATATCTGGCTCCAGATTCTCCAAAAGTTCTGGTTCAAAAATCAACTGCTTTAGCCCACATCTCTCCATAGCATCTGCCTGGACAATCTTTACTAAATCTTTATCAAATAAAGTGCGCACATCCCCCAGCCATCTGGTGACTTGAGGGTTAGAAGGACCTCGTCCAGCTCCCCGTCCTCCTGTCCCAAACCCGCCAGATGCAGCATTATTATAGATAGCGGCAAGGGCTTGGTCCATCATCCACTGCTCTTTAGAAAGCTCTATTCCCTCGCCACCGCCCATTTTTTCAAATTCTTCATCACTTTCTTGGCCTAAAATCAACCTCCATCGGGCCATTCGTTCCTTTAATTCCATAGTTTTGCCCCTCTTTTATTTTTTACTAGAAATTCTACTTATAAAGTAGTTTATTACGCTTGTACTACAGTAAAGCTAGAAAAGTTTTTGCTATCAAGATAGGAATCAGGAGTGTTTATGGGAGGAAAACAAGCTCAAAAGAACAGGAGCATATTACATATCTCCAAAATCAAACTCTTCTAGCCCTTCCAGGATACTCATATCCGTTTCCGTCAGATTTTCATTTAATAACTCACTTACCTGCTGCGGA
>DEPC01000086.1 GCA_002358555.1 Hungatella sp. UBA3402
ACAGGGCAAGAAAAGAAGGGGGGAAAGACCTTAGAACCAGAACACAGTCTATCATTGATGGGACTATTCTGATTGATTTTCCGCCAGATACTTATACACATGCGCTTAAATATTCTTTAAATCTGGGACAGATTCAGCATTTACTGATTACCCACTCCCATATGGACCACTTTTTTCCGGTGGAATTGATTCATCGCCATGAACATTTTGGGCATAATGCAAAAGGAATGCTTTATGTATATGGCAATGAAGCCGTGGAAAAAGCATTTTATGAAGCAGTACTTATTGATAGATTTAAGGTACATCCTCTTGATGACAGTGTCAAATTTATCCGTCTGGAACCTTTTCAGGATTTTGAGGCAGAAGGATATCATATTATTCCTGTGCCAGCAGACCATGATAAACGAGAGACCTGTTTGATTTATATCATTGAGAAAGATGGAAAATGCCTGTTGTATGGACATGATACAGGGATGAATTTAAGCAAGGAAGCCTGGGAATGTATTTACAGCCACAAATATTGTTTGATTTCCATGGATGCTACTATGGGAAAGCAGAAAACTAATGGCTATCATATGGGACTTGACGATGATGTGGAGCTTGCCAGACGTTTGGAAGAAAGAGGATGTATTGACAATAGTACAATAAAAGTAATTAATCACTTTTCCCATAATGGAGGGATGACTCATAAGGATTTGGAAGAATTTGCCGGCAAATATGGTATGGTTGCCGCCTATGATGGGATGAAGGTAGAATTCTAAATGGATTAAGATTGTGATAATGAGATTTAACTACCACAATCGGTTAATTTAAAGATATAAGGCTGTTGCACTAAGAAAAATATACAAAATATTGAGAATATAGTTATATACAAACACTATATCTTATATATTAAATGCTTGGTGCAACAGCCCCATAATTTTTATGATGTTGAGACAGGCTTTCTTATCTCTTTAGATTATGCACATCCCCGCTTTTTCCGCCGGTTTTATGACATAGATAAATAGTTCCAATTTCCATAGATTTATCTAATGCCTTACACATATCATACACAGTCAAAAGTGCTACGCTTACTCCAGTAAGAGCTTCCATTTCTACTCCAGTTTTTCCTGTAACTTTTACTGTACAATAGCAGTGGATTTCCAGTTTGGAAGGCTCCATCTCAAACCAGATTCTGCAGTTGGTAATGGGAAGAATATGGCACATGGGAATTAATTCAAAGGTTCTTTTTGCTGCCATAATCCCTGCTGTTGTTGCCACACCCAGGACATCGCCTTTTCTTACAGTTCCTTGCTGAATTGCCTGATACACTTCTTGATTTACTATAATTTTTCCAGTTGCAGTTGCTTCTCTTTTTGTATCCTCTTTTTCTGTTACATCTACCATAATGGCTTTTCCATTTTCGTCAAAATGTGTCATTCCCATGATTTACTCTCCATTCTTTTCTAAGAACATAATTTTTTCTTCCTGTATTTTTAAATAATCTGGAATTCCTTTTTGTTTCATCTCTGGCAATTTATCTCTCTGGACAAACCAACATACCAAAGATTCCCTTTCACATTTGCCTTGAGGCAATAAATAATAGTTGGTTTCAAAGGGTAACTCTGCCATATTTACCAGTGTATATTGGAAACAATTTTCCTGCTGTTTCCCCCATATGGGAGTAAAATCATGGGCTCGGTATCCAATACAAGAGGCATAATCTGGAACAGATTGTTTCAAATGCAATAGGACTCCCCAGTCCAATACTTCTATGGTGTGGGAATCAATTTTTTTGATATCTGAAAAATTTTTGCATCCAGTCAATTTGGCGGCTTCCTTGTATCTTGGATTCGCAAAAAGTTCCTTTGTTTCTCCATAGACCACAGCCATTCCATTGTCTACAATCAAAAGCTCCTCATTGAACCGATAAACTTCATCTCTGCTGTGGGATACCATAATTACGGTTCCCTGATAACTTTTAAGCATCTCTATCAGCTCCAACTGCAGCTGGTCTTTCAAAAATACATCTAATGCCGAAAATGGTTCGTCCAACAAAATGGCATCTGGCCTGTAAGCCATAATCCTTGCCAAAGCAACTCTTTGCTGTTGGCCGCCTGAAAGTTCAGAAGGAAGCCTGTTTTCCAGTCCGGACAGTTTAAATTTGTCTATCATTTCCTGAACTCGTTTTCGTTTTTCAATCTTGCTGCCTTTTAATCCAGATTCTATATTTTTAAACACAGTCATAGTGGGAAACAGAGCATAATTCTGGAACAGATAGCCGATATTTCTTTTTTGAGGTTTTACATTTATTTTTTTGGAAGAATCAAATAAAATAGTATCATCAATCTGAATAAAACCTTTATCTGGCAATTCAATTCCGGCAATGCTTTTAAGGGTCATACTTTTCCCGCTGCCAGAAGCCCCCAGGATTCCAATTCGATTAGAAGTCCCATGAAACTGGATATTTAAGGTAAAGTTTTCCTTTTGTGCTTTTATATTGACTTCGATTGCCATGGTTATCCTTTCCTTCTACCAGGGTTTTACATATTTCATCTGTTTTCCCAAAATAAGATTCATCAAGAAAATAAGCAAAAATGCAATACTCATCACAATGCCCACCCATATCCCTGCTGTTAAATAATCGCCGTCCTGGATTACCATTGCAATTTTTTGGGAGATAGTTCCTGTTTTTCCCTGAATATTTCCTGCCAACATGGAAGTTGCGCCATATTCTCCCAAAGCTCTTGCAAATGCAAGGATTGTTCCAGAAGCGATTCCTGGCCCAGTTGAAGGAATTACAATTTTCCAGAATATCGCTGTCTCTGACATGCCAAGAGTGCGGCCTGCATAGACTAAATTTCTATCTAGCTGCTCAAATGCTGCTCTCGCATTGCGGTACATAAGAGGAAATGCAATGACAGTGGCAGCAATGACACAGCCAAGCCAGGATTGTACTACTTTGATATGAAAATGGTCATATAGAAAGATTCCAAAAGGGCGCCTTCTGCTGAATAGCAAAAGCAGAAAGAATCCTGCAACTGTAGGAGGAAGAACCATGGGTAACGTCAATATTCCGTCCATAACTGCCTTTTTTCCCGAAGGGAGTTTGACAATCTTATAGGCAGTAAAAAGCCCCAGAAAGAAAGAGAATATTGTCGCCACGATTCCAGTTTTTAAGGAAATAAACAGAGGACTCCAGTCCAAATTGAAAAAGATATCCTTTATTGCGTTCATCTCTCCTCCTTTGTTTTCACTGATAAGAATTGTTTTTTACTCTACTTCTGTATCAAAATAATAAGATTGAAATACTTCCTCTGCCTCATCAGAGAGTATATATGCCAAAAAATCTTCTGCTGCTTTTATCTGTGCCTCATCTGCCTCTTTATTTACAACCTGTGCAATAGGATAGATAACATTTCCAGTTAAATTATAGCTGACAGTCTGCAAAATATCTAGTTCTTCTTCATACCCATAAGTATCTGAATAATAAGTAGTCCCTACCTCGCAGGAACCTTCTGCTACTGCCAAGAGCACCTTGCTTACATTGTCCTGCTCACTGATTTCCACACCTCCAAGAGCCTCTGACACCTGTTTTGCAGTGATTGCTGCTGCATCCTCCTCCGTTTCTAATACACACAAGTGGATGAGAGCTTGTCTTGTATATCTTCCCACAGGAACACTGCCACCTGCCAAAGCAATACTCTCTGCATCTTTGAGGTTTTCCAATCCTGTAACTTTGGTTCCGCTGTCTTTTCGAGAAATTACAACTACCTGGTTATTTACTACATTCGCACGGGTTCCACTTACAACCAGTCCATCATCCTCTAATTGGTTCATCTGCTTTTGCGCCGCTGAAAAGAAAATATCACATTCATAGCCTTCTTCTATTTGAGTTAAGAGAGTGCCTGAACTGTCTGCATTATATACAATCTTTACATTAGGACAAATCTCATGATAGGCTTCTGCCAGTTCTGTCATAACGGTATTGAGACTGGCTGCTATAAATACTTGAATTTCAGTTTCTTCTGAACTGTTCTGACTGCCTTCTGCCAAATCTGAATTATCTGAGCTTTCATTGGTTAAGCTTGTTTCCTCAGAACTTGTATTGGGATTGGCATCCTTGGCACTGCTGCATCCCATCAACATTACTATTGTTATAAAAATTAATCCCATTGATAATTTCTTCTTCAAAAATTGTGTTCTCCGTTCTTATTTCAATACCCATTTTTTAGTTTCTGTTCCGTATCAATGAACTTGTTGTGCCACATTCTCCATCAGTTCCTCTGAGAATTCCAAGCCCATGAGCCATATGAGGGAGAATATACTCCAAACTTTCTTTTACTGCCTTAGGACTTCCAGGAAGATTTACAATGAGGGTATTCTTGCGGATACCTGATACAGCCCGACTTAACATAGCCCGTCCGGTGATGGTTAGGGAATACTGCCGGATAGCTTCTGCAATTCCGTTGGCCATGCGGTCACAGACAGCTACCGTTGCTTCTGGCGTCACATCTCTTGGTGCAAATCCAGTTCCTCCTGTAGTGAGAATCAGATTTACCTGCCGCTGGTCTGCCAAGCGACATAGCTGATGTTCTAACCTTGATTTTTCATCAGGAAGCAATAAGGATTCTATAACTTCATACCCTGCCTTTTCCAGCATTTCTTGAATCAATGGCCCACTTTTATCTTCTCGTTCTCCGGCATACCCCTTGTCGCTTAATGTGATGACAGCGGCCAAGAAGGGCCTGTCCTTGGCTAAAGGAAGCAATGTCACCTCATCTCCTGGCTGAATTGTCCCTCCTTTTATGACCTTTGTAAATACCCCCTCTCTGGGCATAATACAATCACCCATAACCTTATAAATTTCACAGTGACTATGACATTCTTTTCCTATCTGAGTCAGTTCCAGAATAGCCTCCCCTATCTGGAATCTGGTTCCCACAGCAAGGGTGCGCAGGTCAAATCCTTCTATGACAAGGTTTTCTCCAAAAGCTCCAAAATCCACCTCTGCTCCTTTTGCACGAAACTCTTCAATTTTTTCCAGAGAGAGCATACTCACCTGACGATGCCATTTTCCTCCATGGGCATCCCCCTCAATTCCCCAGTCCTGTTTTAAGATTGCTGTATCTACTTCTGTTTTTTGCGTTCCTTTCTTTTCGCTGATACAAATTGCTATGATTTTTCCCATATACTTATCCTCCGATTTGAACCATCTGTTTTTGTTCTGTAATTTTTCCATATGTCTCAAAACAATGATTCTTGGGCTTTATCTGGACTGCCTGCAAGATTGCCTCTTGAAGCAGTTTTTCTATGTCTGTGCTGGTCCCTCTAAGCAATTCCTTGAGATTGATGCTGTCTTTAAAACAAAGACAGGGCTTTATCTCTCCCTGAGAAGTTAAGCGGATCCGATTGCAGCTATTGCAGAATTGACCATGAATAGCACTGATAAATCCAATACTTCCCTTGGCAGCAGGAATTCGATAATATACAGCAGGCCCATTTCCATGGATTTGCTCATCCTTTTCAAGTTTTGGATAGTTAGCTTTAAGTCTTGTAAGGATATCCTCATTATAGATAGTCTCGTATTGTTTCCCATATCCAATGGGCATCATTTCAATAAAACGTACATCTAAGGGATTATTTTGTGTAAGCTCTGCAAGATGCAGACATTCTTTGTCATTGATATTCTTCTGCATAATGGCGTTGATTTTTACGTTAAGACCTGATTCTAATGCCATATGGATGCTTTTGAGAACTTGGTTCAATCCATTATAGCCAGTGATTTTGTGATAGGTCTCAGGTTCCAGGGAATCCAGACTTATATTTACTCCATCTAGTCCATTATCTAAAAGTTCTTGTAAATAGTTTCCCAGAAGAACGCCATTTGTTGTCAATGTCACCTGTTGAATGCCAGAGATTTTTTTCAGCTTTCCGACTAATTCTGCACATCCAAGGCGCACAAGAGGTTCACCTCCAGTAATCTTAAATCTGGTAATTCCAAGAGCTGCTGCTGCCCTGCAGACAGTTTCAATCTCCTCATAGGTGAGAATCTCCTCCATTGGAACAAGAGAAATTCCATCAGGCATACAATAACGACATCTTAAATTACAGCGGTCAGTGATGGAAATCCTCATATAATCAATGGTTCTGTTATAGGTATCCTGCATTTTTTATTCCTCCGCATGATGTTTCCTTTAAAGTTAGAAGCTATTTTCCAAATCCGCAGTTAGGAAATGTACATACTGGACAGGACAGACACAAACCGCCTTGCCCCATTTTGTCAAAATCCTCTTTTCCTAATACTTCTCCTGCCATGATTCTGGGAAGCACTAAATCAAAGATTGTTCTTTTTGCATACATCACACAACCTGGAAGCCCCATAACTGGAATCTGCCCTTCATAATATGCCAGCATAAACATTGCCCCAGGAAGAACAGGAGCACCATAGGTTATAACGAAAGGAGCCACATTTCTTATGGCAGATGGGGTCTTATCATCAGGGTCTACGCTCATTCCTCCAGTGCAGATAATCATATCTGCCCCCATTTCCAAAAGCTTGCGGATATAGCTGCTTATCATCTCAGGTTTATCATTGCTGACTTCTCGCCCTATGATTTCCACATCATATTCAGATAACTTTTCTTCAATGACTGGGGTGAAGGTATCCTGAATCCTTCCATAGAACACTTCATTTCCTGTTGTTACAATTCCGACCTTTTTAGAAAGAAATGGTTTAATTTCAAAGATTGGTTTCTCTTTGCCTATGGATTTTGCAACTTCCATTTTTTCTTTTTCTATGACAAGAGGGATAATTCTTGTCCCCGCAATTTTATCTCCAGCTTTAACCGGAAAATTTCCATGCCTGCTGGCAATCATCATTTCTCCTAAAGAATTGATTGCCAGCAGTTTTTCAGAATCCACCTTCAGCAGACCGTCACATTCCGCAATAAGCTCGATTTTTCCTTCTTTTATTGGACTAGGACGCATATAGTTATTTTTGCAGAGGTCATATAAAATCTCTGCAGCCTCATTTTCATGTAACATATGCTCGTCCTTTTCCCATATGTAAATATGGTCTTTTCCAACACTTAACAGCACAGGAATATCTTCCTCCCTGATAATATGGCCTTTTCGAAAAACAGCATCTTTTGTCACGCCTTTAATAATCTGGGTAATATCATGGCAGAGAACCTGTCCCACAGCATCCTCGGTTTTCATCAATTTCATTGGCATCTGACTCCTTTTCTACAATCCCTTAATCATAATAACATCAGCTTCACCCTGCTTTTAGCTGTCAATATTTCTTCTCCTGCTGGAAAAACTGCGAGACAATTAGTTCCTATCCCTGACTGCATAACGCCATTTTGCTGTTTGGGTACAGCTTCTACAGAAAAACCATCATAAATTCCTCTGACAATTCTAGGACAAGGGCGCTTCTTTTTATAGTCTCTTTTAAGGCAGGCTTCTATATAAATGCTAGAGCGAAATGGAAACAGCCATTCAAAGATAGCACTTGCAGAGTATGGATTCCCTGACAAGGACAGGACAGGCACATCATGAACAAGAGAAAACATGGTAGGCATGCCAGGCTTGATATCAATGCCATGAAATAAGATAGCTCCATGAAGATTCAATACTGCCTGTTCTAAAAAATCCTTTTTGCCCACAGATACTCCTCCTGTTGTGATGACTATATCTGCAGTTGAGACTGCCCTTACAATTCCCTCCATAATGTTCTTTAGGTTATCGCCAATATGTTCTACACTAGAAATATTACAGTGAAACTGCCTTAAACGGGAGGAGAGATAAACAATATTGGAATCATAGATTTTTCCAGGTTTGAGTGGTTCATCAGACAGACAAAGCTCGTCACCTGTAGAAATAATTGCTATCCTTGGTCTCTGGTAAATTTTCAGCTCTTTGATTCCACAGGCAGCAGCACAGGCCAGAAGATAGGCATCTACCTTTTGCCCCTTCTTGGCAATTATCTCTCCTGCTTTAAAATCCTCTCCCACTGGGGCAATATTATTGATAGAAGGAATGGAAGAGAAGGTCACATAATCTTCTCCCATATCTGATTGTTCTTGAGGAACCACAAAGTCTGCATTGTCTGGCACCCTTGCCCCTGTCATGATGCGGACAGCCTCTTTGGAGCCGATATGATAGATAGTTTCGTCTCCAGCGTCGATTTCACCGATAACCTGAAAAGCTAAAGTTTTTAAGTCCAGCCAATGTTGAATATCCTCTCCCCTAACTGCATATCCATCCATTGCGCTCCTTCTAAAAGGAGGCTGATTCATAATTGCTACCACATCTTCTGCCAGAATTCCATCTAGACATTGCTCTAATGGCAATATCATTGTCTCAAATATTTTTGTATGCTTTGCCACAATTTCATTTGCCTGTTCTAAAGATATTCTCACACGGTTTCCTCCTATATGTTAGTACTACAACAAAAGAATAAAATCCAGATTATATTTAAAAATTTAGCAATCAAATGATAGGTATCAAAAAATCTATGATAAACTGACTGATTGCCTGTGCATCATCTCTTGAAAACCAGCGATTTCCCTCTACCTTCCTATCACTTACCACTGCCAGACATTGCTCTAATGGTAGAGGATAATGATTTTGTTCTGCTACCATAATCTTTGGAAAATTTTTTTGTTTGTACCCTTCTATCAATATGATATCTACATCATGAATGGTTGGAAGCAGCCTATCAATATCTGGTACTCGGTTCTCCACAATCAAAGCATTTTCTGGTGAAACGACTGCACTCATCATAGCCCCAGCCTTTGCCATTCTTTGGCTGTCTTTGCTTTCTGTAGGAAAGCTGATTTCATGGTGGGTATGCTTAATATAAGCGATACGGATTCCCTGTTCCTTTAAGATAGAAATGATTTTTTCAATCAAAGTGGTCTTTCCTGTATTGGAATATCCTACAAAAGAAATGACTGGAATCTTTTGAGATAAAAGCTTTTGATATTCTTTCTGCTGATTGATATTTGCCAATTTCTTCTCTTGCTCAAAAGTCTGAAGCAAAACATAAGATACTCTTATCTTTTCTAATATATGAGTAAGTTTTCTGTCTCCATATTTAAGTTGCATTTCTATCACAGGTTTTATCCGTTTATGATAAATGGCTCCAAGAACATACTTACGCCCATCTCGGCCGACAGGAACCACAGCATCCACATCATCTGCTAGAAACTGTGACAGATAAAAAGCAAAATGAGAATCCATAAAAGGCATATCACAGGCAGTAACAAATAGATTGTCATGTTTGCACACAGAGAGAGCCTTATGGACACCCCCTATAGGCCCACATTCCTGATAATCATCCTGAATATGAGGAATCATACAGTCAGAATAGGAAGCAGTTTCTCTAACTGACAGATAAATATCCTGCACATCATAAAATTGGTCAATAATTCGTTCCAGAAATGTCTTTCCCTCGAATACTAAATTGGCTTTATCCTCCCCCATGCGTGTACTATGTCCGCCAGATAGAATTACTGCACTTATCATTCATTCCCTCCATTTCCAGAATACATGAAAACAAAAAAGAGGATTTCCGCACAAAAAAGAGCAGCAATCCTCTAAAAATAGGTTTCAAATCCTATTCCCATCAAAAAATAACCATTCTGACAGACAATCTCAGAAAAGTTTTATAAGTCTACTCTTCTTTTCAATAAGGAAGGCATGGCTGTTTCCGCCCATACCCTGAGGATACTATAACTATCCTGGCATGAATTCCATAGCAAGCCTTAGGCATCCATGCTCGAAGAATTTCTATATGTTATTGTAAATGAACATTATATATAACCTCATTTCACCCCCAATTTTCCATAACAAAAGATATCTACATAACTCTGTTTCATGATACGTACTACAATAGCAACTCCCTCATCAAGAGAAATCCTCTCGGATTCCATCCAGGCATCAATAATACCCATGAAAAAATTTCTAATAATTTCCAGGTAAAATTTCCGAAGAAATTTATCTTCTTTTTCACTGGGAATACAGATATCTCGGCAGTGATTCAATACAACCTGGTCTGCAATGGATATGACTGTTCCAGAAGTTTCTGTCGTAACTAGTGCTAACAGGCTTTCTTCATAAAAAGTTACCTTTTCCAGAAAGCTCCTTGCATCCTCTTGCACTTTCTTTTCATCTAGAAGCTCACAAGATTCTTTCCAATACATAAAACATCCAAATAACTCATCAAACATATCATAAACCATTGCAAACATCAGCTCATCTTTATTATGATAATGAGCATAAAAGGTTTTGCGGTTGACACCTGCCTCATTAGAAATCATAGTTACTGTGATGGTACTATAAGGGACTGTTTTCATCAGCCTTATCATAGCATTTTGTATGTCTCGTTGGGAACGGTGCAATTTTTGTCTCAAGTCTCTTTTTCTTCAAACTCCGTTTCTTTTGCACAGTTTCTGGCTTTTATGAGGAAATTGGGGCCGGTTTCTCCGTCTGGGAAACAAGGCAGTTCTGTAACCAAATCAGAGCCATACTGTGCTTTTAGTTCATCAATGGGGCCAAATTTTAACGCTCTCATCATGCAGCTTGACACGCAGGCAGGTTCTTCGCCCTTGTCAATCAAATCCTTACACATATCACATTTCTTTACTATATTTTCCTCTTTTATAAAAACAGGGTGGCTATATGGACAGGCAGATATACATCCCTGGCAATCTTCTCCAAGGCAATCTACATCTGGTGCATGGTAGACAATGCCAGTTGCCTCATCTTTCACTGTTCTACCCGTAGGGCAGATAGTTACACATGCTGGATTATCACAGTGGTTGCAACTTTCTGCTAGGTGGTAAATTCCTGGATTGGGGAATTCTCCTGTCTCATAGGTATGAACCGCACGGAACAAATAACCGATATCCAGGCGGTTTTTATCTTTACAGGCGATTTGACAGGTATGGCAGCCTGCACATACTGTCTGGTCAAAATAAAATCCATATTGTGCCATTGCTTTAGTCCTCCTTTTACTCAAACAGAATTGTCTGAGGGATATCGACATCTTTTGGAATTGGTGTGCCGTCCCATTTGGCTACCTGTACAGTTAAGGTATTGTAACCATCTACTCCCATTCCAGTAGATACATTTCCAGTTATGTAGTTTTCGCTTCCAGATTGGTCTATGCCAGTGGATTCATCTACATTTACCCAAGCACCATGGGGCAATCCCACAACACCAGGAGTCATACGTGCTGTCACATAAGCCTGACGCAGAGTTTCTCCATATTTAGAAGAAACTTTTACAGTATCGCCATCCTTGATGCCTCTTTCCTGAGCATCCTGCTTTGAAATATAGAATGGATTTGCACAGGCTTCACGCAACCATGGGATATTGTCAAAAATAGAATGGGAACGTCTCTGATAGTGTGGGTTAATACACTGCAGAGGATATTCGCTTTTGGCATTACCAATGGTATTGTCTACAAAAGTGGATTCATAGCCTTGAGTTAAGGGGCGGTATTTTGGTAATGGAGAATATTCGTCTTCGGAATATCCCTGAGAGTTGATAATATCTGCCCACATCTGAGAATAAAATTCAATTTTTCCTGTTTCTGTGGCAATTGGATTGGCTTCAGGGTCTTTGCGGAATTCTTCTTTATCAATAAATCCGAAATTGTCGCCTACTTTGCGGTCTACTCTGTATAAGCCATCTTCCATGAATTTTTTGATGCTGATACGTCCCTCCTGAGGAGTTCCTTCCACGCCCCATTCGTCGATGTCTTCTTGAGTGATGGTGCATAGTGGTTCCCAATCTACACCATTCTCTTTGATAACCGTAGAGGAGGCAACTTCATTAAATAATCTTTGTGTTTCGCTTACCATAAAGAAATCGTCCTGACTTAGGCCAAACTTTTCGCCAATCTTGATACATGCCTCGGTATCGCTCAATGCCTCAAAGTAGGGGTCTACAACCTGTCGGTTGATTAACAGGATATCACGGTTCATATAACCTTCCCATACATAGCTGCCTTCGCGCTCCCAATTTGTGGTGATTGGAAGAACAATATCTGCATATTTGTTGCTTGCAGTGAGGAAATGTCCCTGACCCACTACAAATTCTACAGAACGATGAGCCTCAATCCCCAGCTTGCCGCCCTCGCAGGTAGTCAGTTTAGCCTTGCCTGCATTCCAAATCATCTTTACATTGGCAGTTGTATTTTCAACTTTTTTCGTTAAATCATAATTTTCAACCACAGATTTCCAGCCCAGACCTGCACCATTTAAGCCTACCCACATTCCAGTAGGATTATAAGGCTCTCCCATGACAGCTTTCCACATCTGGTTATCACCGACATAGCTTCCTGCACCAGTTCCAGAGGTTCCTCCAGCACCACCATTAGAACCTACCTTTACCAGACGGGGGCCAAAATTGTTGGTATGGTTCCATGCAGTAGGTCCTACACAGTTGCCACTCTTTCCGATATGCCCGCCCATAGCAGCCAGACAGATAGCCATCTGAGGAACCTGCTCTGTGTTGTAGGTACGAGTGCTTGCCCAGCTAGAGAGGATTGCACAGTTGTTTTGTTTGCCAAGGATACGGGCAACTTCCCGTAAAGTTTCTGCATCTACGCCACAGATTTCGCTGGCCCATTCAGGTGTCTTGGGGGTGTTGTCATATTCTCCCCGAAGATAACCAAAGAAGTTCTCGTCAATCCTGGCATTTTCTGGCATATGTTCTTTGTCTTGACCAACGCAACAACGGTCTAAGAAATCCCAGTCAATGAGGGAATTGCTTTCACTGTCTTCCTCCAAAAGCACATAAGCCATACCTAACATTGCTGCCATATCTGTACCAGGGCGGATAGGAACCCATTTTGCATCCAAGATAGAAGAAGTATCTGTATAAATGGGGTCAAAAATGATAAATTTACAGCCAGCATCCTTCCACGCTTTTGCATAGTTGGTGGCATTTCCCAAAGATGACCAAGCGGGATTGTAACCAAAAGCAATACAATAATCACAGTTAAGCATATCTAAACGGTCATTATTTACAGAATAATCATTGCATCCATCTCCCCAGCCTAATACACCAGGAGCATACCAGCTTCCCCAAGAGGAAGTAGTCCATGAAGTAAGATAATTGATATTTAACTTATTTAAAAGTCCTGCTGGCTCTCCACCACACAGCAAGATAGAGTTATCTCCATAAGCTGTATTGATTCGCTCAATCTCATCATGAATATACTGAGCTGCCTCATCCCAGGAAATTCTCTCCCATTCATCCATACCACGAAGCTGACCATTAGGATTATCAGGACTCCAGTTTTTGCGTTTCATAGGATATTTTAAACGGTCTAAACCTCTGGCTTGATATTGCTGAGAAAAACCGCGGAGACAGGAACGCTGCTGACGGTTTACCTCATCATCCGAATAAATATCATCCGTTTTCTGACGAGTGATTACCCCATCTTTTACATAAGCCCGAACCAGACATTTGCCGCCACAGTTATGCCAGCAGGCAGCAGCAACCCATTTTCCTCCATCATCTTGAACGGTTGGAGTAGGTTCTTGGGCAGCAGTACTAGTCTCAGTTTCAGCAGGAGTGGTTGTCTCTTCTGGAGTTGTAGATGGAGTAGTTGTCTCCACCAAATCATTGTCAGTTGTAGTACTGCATCCGCCAAGAACTAATGCAGCACTAGCAGCACCAATGGCAGCGGCTGAACCTTTCAGAAAGTCCCGACGGCTGACCTTGGAAGCCAACACTTTGTCAATGAGTGCCATAATTTTGTTCCTTCCTTTCCTGTTATTGTGTTATTTTTATCATACAGAGAAATCATTCTACAATCAATGGTCAAATCAGGGAGATATGGGGATAATTGGTACAAATGCAGTAAATTGTACCATTTTTATTGCCTATATAAATTCATTCTAAAACGTCTTCTAATACCTCTCCCATTTCATCATCATCAAGATTAAATACTTCTACTACTCCAGCTTTTAAAGTCTCATACAGTTCATTCCCGATATCTTTATCCATGGTATACCATTGATGGGTTGACATCACGTTATATTGTTTTAAAATTTGGGTTATTGCCAGCTTGATTTCTCCATAATCTTCCCGATACATAATGGAGCCTCCTTTTGATTAGAATATAGCTTTATGTTTTGCCATATTATAACTAATATATGAAATATAAAGAATTGATAGAGGATTATTTATGGATTATCTCCTCCATCCACAGCACTATCAAACAGAAGCATAGGCTTTAAATTATTGATATGAGACAATCCAAATCCATTCACTGCATGGCGAATACAGACCTTTTGGCAAAGACCACAATGATTACATCGGAACGGATAAAAAAATAACCGAAATTGACCATTATCTTTTTTCACTGTAATAGCGTTCTGTGGACAGAGACTAGAACAAACATTGCAGCCTTTACATTTGGAAGTGATGATGGGAACCACCCACCCAAAGGAATCTTTAGAACCCATTTCTATAAGAGTTTCCTTTAGAAGATAGCGATATAAAAGACCATCCATCATACTTTCTGACGGAACAAAAAAAGAAATTTTACTTTTAAGTTCCTCATTTGCCTTTTTAAATAATTCTCGACGGCTGATTTCCTGGCTGTCTTCCAATTGAGGCTTTTCTGAAAATAGAAAGCGTTTATCAAATTCCTTGTTTCCAAAGAAAAACGTTAGGTTTGCCAGAGTTTTTTGCCAGACTTCCTCTGCTTGTAGAGTGATATCTGGCATCGCATCTGTAAGAAAAACCACTTTTTTGCGCAAACCAATACATGCTAAATATTCCCATGATAATGCAGCAAAATAGTCTACCCTTAGATGAGCAGTTCTCTCATACTGTCTGGAGGCAATATAAATAGCTCCTTCAGGGATTCTTAATAGTTTAAGATAAGAGGAAACATTCATAGCAGAAGATGCAATACACCGTGCGGGACAGGCAGTTACACATAGGTTACAGTTCATACATTCCGTAAAATCCGCTTTTTTACCTCCAGGTCCAGAGTATACATGAACAGGACAGACTTCTTGGCAGACAGTACAAATATGCTTTACCTGACGGCGATTGATACAGCGATCATAGTCTTTTGTAGGGTGGTTTTCAGCTAAAACCCGATTCACAACATAATTAAAAATAAAATTTCCAAGTATCATAATTTAAGATTATCCATCAATTCGTCAATAATTTGGTTGTCATATCTTATGAAATCTGCTGTAGCTTTTACAAACTGAGGATAAAACTTTCTGCTCTTAGAAGCTTGAATATCCTCAGCATAAAGAAAAATCCAGTTTAAAAGATGTTCTGTCTCAAATGCTTTTTGGTCGGCTAGGATATTCCAACATTCGTTTAAATTATCATCATTGAGGCAAGCTGCAGCTTTTGTACATGTCAAGGAAAGAAAATGCATCATCAAGCTGATATGGTCATCAGCAACTCTAGGATATTTCTCTGGAAGATAGTGGTATTTCTTATACCAACTACGAGCCCCCAAGGTAGATTCCTGAAATAATGCTCGTTCTTTTGTCGTATAAACAGATTCCCATGGAGCTGCAAATAAGCGGTCTGGACCGATAAACAGACGGGTATACTCATCTTTCATTTGCTGAATATGCTCTGGTTCTGTAAAAGAACAGTTTTGGAGAATCTCGTATAGCTGTCTTGCTGCTTTAGAATCTTCACTGTCAAACAAAAGTACTGTCTGAAGACTATTCTCACTACTGACTGCATCTAGAAGCTCTTTTTCTGGCTCAGCTCCCAAGAGCCTGTGAAGTAGAGAAAATAGATACTCTCTGCCCTGTAAAAAGGTTACTAGCACTTCTCTAGTTTCGTTGTCCATTTTTCTAAATTCCTTTCTTAAAATATATTA
>DEPC01000234.1 GCA_002358555.1 Hungatella sp. UBA3402
ATTCTGCTTTTTTCATTGCTTCAGGATTATTAATGGTTGCTTCTTGACTCAATTTTTCCATGATTTCACCATCAATCACAATTCTTCCCCCAAGCACTTCTAATTCATAATTAAAATCTTTTTCCTTTCCACTTAATAGATATTCTGCCCGTCCAGTTTTACATTCAACATCCAGTTTTTCCTCTATATCGCCTTGGTAAATCAGTTCTCCTGCTGCACATTCACTGTTCAGTTGTTCTATATTTGCATTAGTCACAGTCATTTGTCCAGCTTTCAATTCAATTTCCATCTCTTTAGCAATGATACCCTCAACATCTAAAAGTCCAGCCTTTAATTCTAACTTTACCTTCTGAAATTCAAATTCTGTTGGTATGCGAATTTGGGCTGCATGGTCCTCGAAAAATTCAAAATCTGTATCCCAAAAATTATCTTTTAACCCGATATAGAGTTCAATCTTATCTTTTTCTGTATTCTGATGGAACTGATAATTAGCATTATTAAGAAACACTTGTATTTCTTCAACAGAATCATCAGCAATTAACTCTACTTTTCCAGCCGTTACCTCTATCTCCAAATTTTGGATAGCTTTTCCTTCCGATATTAGCTCCCCACTAAAAACTTTCTCTGTTCTATTTTCCTCCCCCCAACTATCTTCTTCAATAACAATATCTCTTTGATCTTCTACAAATCCAAAGCCTCTATGACGGTAATAGGAGAATCGGCCTCCCATAGCCCAGGCTGTGATACACATGATGGCTCCAGTGCCTATACAAATGGCTGAGGCAACCAGCATACCTTTCACCCAACCTTTCATCTTGCTTTCCTCCTTCCATGAACCAGACGACTGATTGCATCGACGATACACCGAATCATCCATGGTATCAATCTACCATAAAATAAAATAGATACTATCAAGCTTATGATACCCAATCCAATAATGGCTACTCCTGACCCAAACATCAAAAGTCCTCCTGGGAGCCATTTAAGCATGGACAAAATTCCCACTACACATAATCCTACGCCTCCCAGTAACAATGCAAAGGTTATACTTCCTAAAAGAAGGATAGCCCCAAGTAGAAGCCCTGCTGCTCCTGCCGTCAGCCCAAATAAAACTCCTCCTGCTCCAAGCCACAATGGCGATGCTACAAGAAGCAAAATAATCCATAACATAAACTTCAAACCTCCATTTGTACGAGGAGCAGTTTTTTTACGTCCAGATTCATAGGTTTCTGACCCTTTATTCCAACTTTTATCATCTTCCATTTCTTTAGTCTCTGGCAAATCAAACCGCTTGGCAATCTGATAATTGGGGTCTCGAAATCTTTCATCCTCATACCCTCGCTCTGTAAATGCTCCGCCATTTTCCAAATTTCCAGCTAGGTCAGAACGAATAATAGAAGCAATTCGTTCAGGGCTTCCAAACTCTTCTATAGCCTTATCTGCATGTTCTCCTGCCTCTTCTAGATAATCTCTGTAATAGGCTATTGCATCTTCCTTATCTTCTTCTGGAATATCTGACAAGAGATATTCTAACTTTTCCATAAATTTATTCTTGTCCATCAATCAACTCCTCCAATATATGTGAGATTTTTCCAGAATAAATGGCCCATTCGCTCCTATATAAATTCAATTGTAATCGTCCTTTTTCTGTAATCCGGTAATATCTCCGATTCCTGCCATCAATAGCAAGGTCATATGTTTCCAGACAATCTTCCTTTTGAAGTCTGCGCAAAACTGGATAAAGCGTTGATTCTGAAACTTCAATGGCTCCTCTGACATCCTGGGTAATTTTATAACCGTATGTTCCTTCCATCTTCCTTGATACTACAGCAAGCACGATTGCATCCAAGAGAGCTGCCCCTGTATTAAATACCATGCCTCCACTCCTTGTCTAGTGTTTATCTTTTATAATATTATTAAATTAACTATATTATATGTTATATAATATTGTTTGTCAACTATTTCTTTTATAAATTTAGGATACAAGGGGTTACTTCATCAGCCAGAGTCAGAAAACATATATTATATTTTCAAAGCGACAGCTCCATATTTTCTTTGCATAGAGATATACAAAAAAGACATCAGAGCAGATACTTTTTCTGTCTCCAATGTCTTTATTATCGTTTTCCTAAATATACAACATCTCTTTCCAGCAGACCGTCTTTTACAGCCTGTTGGTACTTCTTTATCATATCTACAATATGAGCCTTAGTATAAGGCTTAATAATAAATCCAAAAGCTCGAATTTTCCATGCTTCAAGAGAAAATCCAGGGATTCCTGACAAAAGTACTACCTCTGGATGCTCTGGTCTCTCATAAATCATAGATGCCAATGTAATACCACTGATTTCTGGCATCACTACATCAGAAAATACCAAATCTACGGAATTTTCTTCCACATACTGCATAGCAGCTACCGCATCATCAAAGCTTTTACAAACTTTGACCCCCTCAATATCAGATAAAATCGAAGTAAGGCGGGCTTTCAGTTCTGACGAATTGTCCACTACAATTACTTTGATTTCCATATTTCTTTTCTCCATACTCATGTTGTCAAATCTGCACAAGCTTATTTTTAAAAATAGAAGGAGTTGTTGCAAAATGACAAGTTCACACAATATATCGCATAGACACCATTGATATCACAGCCATATATAATAGAATTATTACATTTTACAACAGCTCCTTCTTGATAAGAAAAATTACTGCATATCCTCTGCTGCCATAGCCTCCACGTCCACATCTACAACATCAGCTGGTGCCTGCATCTGGAGCGCCTTCATACTTAAGCTGATCTTTCTGTCTTGCTCATTAAAATCAACAATCCTAGCTTCAATCACCTGACCAATAGACAGAACATCTGCTGGCTTATCTACATGCTCTCTGGCAATCTGAGATACATGAAGCAGAGCATCAACCCCTGGCTCAAGCTCTACAAATGCACCAAAGTCTGTCATACGAGCTACTTTTCCTGTTATTATGTTCCCTGCTGCATACTTGGAAGCAGCATCAGCCCATGGATTTGCTTCTGGAAACTTTAAACTTAAAGCAATCTTGTCACCATTTATATCCTTAATCATGGTAACTAACTTTTCACCTGCTTTAAATACCTTCTTTGGATTCTCCACACGTCCCCAAGACATCTCAGAGATATGAAGAAGACCATCAGCGCCGCCTAAATCAATAAATGCTCCAAAATCTGTTACATTCTTTACAACGCCCTCTACGCGGTCGCCTATCTGAATTCTTTCAAATAATGCTTTTTGCATAGCTGCCTTTCTTGCTATCATCAACTGCTTACGGTCCCCGATAATTCTTCTTCTGCGGGGATTGAATTCTGTAATAATGAACTCAATCTCTTGTCCTGCATATTTGGACAAATCTCTCTCATAGGAGTCGGATACCAGGCTTGCGGGAATAAAGACTCTTGCTTCTTCAACCACCACGCTCAAGCCGCCATCCAGAACCTGGGCAACCTTTGCAGTCAGCACTTCTTGATTGTTAAACGCTTCTTCTAATCTTTTGTTTCCTCTGTCAGCTGCAAGTCTCTTGTAGGACAGTGCAACCTGGCCCTCGCCATCATTTACCTTGATGACTTTGGCTTCCATCTCATCTCCCACTTTTACGACGGTCGTGAGATCTACACCGGATTCATTGGTATATTCGTTTCTTGGAATAATGCCGTCAGATTTGTAGCCAATATTCAAGACGATCTCGTCTTCTTTGACGTCGATGACCTTACCAGTGACAACCTCTCCTGTACGTATTGTTTTTAATGATTCTTCTAACATTTGTTCAAAAGTTAATTCTGACATAATTTTGAACCTCCTCAATTATTTTGTTTGGGGTAGAAGCCCCCGCTGTGATGCCCACCAGTTCTACAGAATTAGGTAAATCTAATTGCAGGTCGTCCAGTGTTTGTATATAGTAAGTATTCTCACATTCACATTTGCATAATTCATAAAGCTTACGTGTGTTTGAACTGTGAGTACCACCTATCACAATCATCACGTCAGCCTTCGCAGCTAATTCGACTGCTTCCTTCTGACGTTCTTCTGTTGCATTGCATATCGTATTTAAAACAATTATATCATAACCTTTTTTTCGAAAAATTTCAACTAAATCTT
>DEPC01000143.1 GCA_002358555.1 Hungatella sp. UBA3402
GAAAGAAACGAATGGGCGGTACAATGTCATTTAGTTAGGCGTGTGAGCCGTTAAGTTAAGGAAAATCTATCATGGCAGAATTTTGCATTTTTCAAATTCGGAAATATCCGTTTACAGAAATTTTTCTTAAATTCACTGTTTGGCATGGTGCCCGTAGGGAGATTATTTCGTGAAAAGGGGGGATTTTGACTTGAAAAGCAGATATTTTGAAAAAATGCAGGTACGGTGATGTACCTGCATCGCTTATTGGTATACGCAATGAATACTATTTATTGGGACTAAGTAACTTTTCTTGTGTATCTAACAATTCCTTAGCGGTTTTAATTAAGTAATCTTGAAGTGCGGGAGAAAGCTCATCGAATATATCAAAAAATTCTCTTTGCTTTTTTTCGTTTTCAAGAAACATTTTCCCAGAACCAGTGCGTAGCCAGTTTTCGTTGACACTAAATTGCGAACAGATGGTTTTGATATTTTGTTCTGTGACTGTAGATCCGCTTTTCTCCATGTAACTTATAGCATTTTGCTTTAAACCTATTTTATGAGCAAAGTCTTTTTGGTTTAGGTTTAGTGCCTTCCTTAATTCACGAATACGAGTATTCACAGCATCACCTCCAAAGTTATAATATCAATAGATGATAAAAAAGTCAAGAATAATATCAAAACAGGGTTGACAAAAATCAATTATTGATATATTGTTAGGATATAAAATCAATAAAAGATAAAATGAAAGGAGAATATATCAATGGCAAGTAGAAATACAGATATGCAAGCTATTTTTAGCGAGCTTTCCGAAAAGAACAAAGATATTGTTATTTTGATTGCTAAAAGTGTGAAAGTGGCACAAGAAGTAGCAGAACAACCACGCAATCCCCCCATGCAGATGACCCAGTCATAGAAGTAGATCATTGTTCGATAGGAGCAATGGTCTAAAGGGTAGTAGGGTGGGAATGTAGGCAGATGAAATTAAAGAAAAAATGAAAGGAGAAGTCATAATTACTAAAGCCATTTCTGTATAAAAGTGGGAAGTTTCCTTATATCATTGCGTTCTTAGAAATCATGGATTCCGTGAAAAAATAGAGCCGTTTTGCAAAGGAAAGATTTCTTAACTTAACAAAGGGAGGGCTTAAGTAAATGACATTGATGGGCGGTATGAGCCTGTTTATGCTGGCCATTGTACCAGTAGGGTGCCAATTAAGAAAGGCGGGAAAAAGAATCCAGTGCCAGATGATATTTGTCCATATTTTGAACTGGGGGCAGAGGGAAAGAAATACATATAAAACCAGGCAAATAGTACAAGTAGTAAAACATATTATTGGTAAAAAACAGAGAGGAATAAAAGATGGGAGGTCATGTTGTCAAAGTAGTAAAAAGCGGAGAAGTTACACTTGTCTTTTGTGATGACTATTGCCGAAACAAGACACCTGAAGAAGTGAAAGAAATATTGGATCGGATTGCTGCTATTGCACTTCCAGGATTAAATCCATCTTGTTTTCAAAAAGACGGGTCTGCATAAGCAAACAATAAGAAAAAGGAGGTTTCCACATGGCAGCATTAAATACAATCGCAAGCGAATGGGCAGAAGAACTAAGAGATGGCATTGCCTGGATAATTGTTTGGAAAACAGGCCGGAGCTGGAACGCTCAAGCAGTATGGCTAAGTGCTGATAATGATACCTTTGAGCCGGAAGATTTGGAAGCAGCTCATAATATATTGGAACAGGACTCAAGTGCGGTTATGCTGAACGGTTACTATTGTGGTCATTTAGGAGAAGAGATGACCATAAACGAGATGGCAGCAGGAATCCGCTGGCACTATGAGACTGGCTGTAATCTGCTCAAAGACTCCTTGGCATTTCCGACAGAACCCTTGGAGCAACCAGAAGAGTTTCTGACTGCTCCAGTACAGAAACAATCAATCAGTACAAATGACAGGAATCAGCAGCAGAATGGTTATACAGTGACAGGATATCCCCATATCAATGAGCAATATCGCAACAGACAAGGCAGCAAGCTGCCATACCAGCGTTTGTTACCTCGTTTATTGTATGCAAGCTTTCGAGGGCCACCTATCAGCAACAATCAGAGGTAATCCAAGTTATTCCAAATAAATCAGAATGATTCCAAACAAATCCGAGTCATTCCAAAAAAATGGGAATACAAGGAAGAAAGGCAGGGAACATTTGGACAGATTAGGATTTATAATTCTTTCTATTTTGAGGAAAAACGAAGCCACCAACCGAATTTCATCTATGACAATCAAGGAAATTGCCGATAGTGAACCATTTGGCTGGAAAGAAAATACCATCTTTAAGAAACTGAAGAAGTTCGAGAAATCCGGTTTTATCAACCATGGTCTGAAAGAGGGCCATGCACATTCCTATTTTATCACATCAAAAGGATGTGAATGGTTGGAACAAGAAAGGAAGAAGCCATGAAGAACAAAATTGCATTCTTGGCGGTCGGACAAGCAGCAGGAAACATCGGTCGCCTTTTGGAGCAGAAGGACTATTCGGTTATCTATGTCAATACCTCGCAGGAGGATTTGGACACGCTGGAAAAAGCAAAGTTCAAATACCACATTCCAAAAGGCGAAGGCTGTAATAAAGACCGTAGAAAGGCCAAACAGCTTATCATTGAAGATTTTGACAACATAGCCGCAGAAATTGAAGCAAAGATAAAGGCTGATATGCTCTTTGTCATCTTTGCCAGCGGAGGAGGAACCGGCTCTGGAGCAGGCCCGATGTTAATGGACCTACTAATTGACGAAGGAAAAACGGTAGGAGCGATTACGATTCTTCCAGCACAGGATGAAAGTGTGAAATCACATATCAATTCTTATGAATGTTTTTCAGAGCTAACAGAAATTGCAGGAACAGGGTCTTGTTTTATTATTGATAATGATAACGGGGACAAGCTGGAACTAAATTCCATTTTCGTAGATTCGTTTACGGCATTCCTAGAGATACCAGATAAGTATAAGAGTATCAAAGGAAATATTGACAAGGCAGAGATTATGGAAACCTTAAAGGCACATGGAGTATCCGTAGTCATATGCACGAAGAAGAAGGAAAGTGCAGATGTGATTGAGGCACTTAAGAACAATGCCCTGGCGCCACTGGAATCAGATAGAGCTGTAACCTACCTAACAGCGTCCCTTGCAGGCAGTGTCAACATGGTGGACCTAGAGAAAGCATTTGGAACGCCCATCGATACGTTTCAAACCTTTAATGATGAGGAAACCATCTGCTGCATGTCAGGGCTAAGCTATCCGCAGATGCGATTGGATTTGATATATAACAAGGTAGCACAAAACAAAGAGCTCATTCAGAAAAACCTTGCGGCAACAAGGGAAACGGAATTCAAACATGGAGTGAACTTCCTAAATGATATAAAGCCAGTAAGGCAACAGGGAGAGGGACAAAAACCTCAATCAAAACGGGATATTATGAGTAAATATTTATAACTGAATGACAATGAGGAGGTAGTAATTCCGTAACATGTGGCGAGAGGGTTAGGGTTTGTCCAGATGAAGAATGGTGTAGAGTATGTTAGATGGGAGACAGTAAGCAAATATCTTGGGGAATTTCATTTTCCCAGCGAGTTGGGAAAAGATGATTTTATCCCCGAAAACATCTTCTACCGCCTTGCCATGAAAGCCAAGAACGAAGCAGCCGAGAAGTTTCAAGCTCTGGTAGCCGATGAGATTATTCCTTCGATTCGCAAGCATGGGGCATATCTGACACGAGG
>DEPC01000027.1 GCA_002358555.1 Hungatella sp. UBA3402
CTTCTTTCATAACTTTATCAATCGCTTCAAATTCCTTTTCACTGGCAAACGCATTTCCAATCAGGATTTCATCGATATTATCCAAAGCCAGACAATGTTTTAACTGCACTTCAATAGGCCAATTTCTGTGTTCCTCAATCGTTGGCAAGCCATCACTGACAGGCCATGGTCCATGACTTCCTTCTACAAGGCTGGATATAAAAATAGCCACGGGGATACCTTTGCTATGCCAATAGTTATTTAATTGGTTGATGGCTTCCAGAGAAGGAGCTGTATATTTTTCTGGATAAAAATTATGGCAGGTAAAAAGATTGTGTGTATCTGCCCCATTGGCAATGGCAGCTTCGATAATATTGATAAATGCAGTGGACATTTCAATCTTGATACCATCTTTATTATTGATAAGCACAGCATCTCGTTTGTCATTAAAACTGAAATCCATACGGATAGTGTCGATTCCCATTTCCTTGAATACAGAAAGGTCAGTCTCTGTGGCCTCCATCTTCTTGAAAAAGTCTCCATTGCAGTCGCCAGAAACTTCCATATTGTACTTATGAGCGATTTTGGTGAAGTTCTTAAAATAGCTGATAATTTCCTCTTTTGTACCTTCTACAGAAAACATGCTTGTAAATACTTTGGTAAATCCATATTTGGAAGCAGTTGCAAGGTAAGTATCAATGTCTTTTAATGTTTCCTGTTCTGGGTAAACAGATACTCCTAAACGAACCATAAATAGCCTCTCCTTTCGGTGGTTTTCATTAGTATATCAAAACCTTTTGATGAAAACAAGCCTTCCCATACCAGAATATATCTAAAAGCTCATTAGTAACATCTATATATCCTAATTTGCATATGATTTGTAACAAATTAGGATACATATTCCATCCACTCTCTAGGCAGATATGCTCTAGTATTTTGAATCATGCAATCTGCCAGTTTTGTAAGCTGCTCATGGGAGATGCGTCCTTTAACTAAAGGGTCACAACGAAACGCTTCATAGACAAGCTCCCGATTGTAAGTAAGAGCTGCTTTCAACACAATTTCGTGATTATTTATGTGTGGCTTTATCAGAGATAATACATTCTCTGGCAATGAACCCGCAATAATTGGCTTGATGGAATCATAGCTGAATACAGCATTCGTTTCTACAACAGCAGAAGCTGGCAGATTGGGAATTTGCAACATGGTGTTGGGAATATTTACATTGCTGATAATCCGGTCTAGACCACATAAGGCACGAATCAGCAAAATTCCTTCTTCCCCTGTAGGTTTAAGAGGAATTTCTTCCTCCTGTTTTACCAAACGAGCACTCCGTTCCAAGCGCTGCTTTAAATCTTCCTTGCGCCAAGCTACGGTTGTGAGTCCAAATTTCCATTTTTTCACGGTTTCAGGATTTTTTAAATACTCTTCTCCAGGCATAAATTCTGCAAGATGGCGGTCACCAGCAGCCGCAATCAGCCCAAATCTACAAAATAAGTCAAATTTCACCCTGTGAGCACAGTTAAATGTACTGTTCATCCAATTTCGGTCAGGTTCAAGGTATCCTTCTTCAAAATGTTCTTCAATAAAATGGCGGTATATGGGGAACAAATCAATTCCTTTATAGGAAGCCTGGTCAAACCATGTAAAATGATTGATGCCAAGAACATTTACTTGGATATCTCGACGGTCTATTTCTTCAATCCCCAAAGTTTGTTCGCAGATTCCCTTTAAAACCTTTTGCGTGCCAAATACTTCATGACAGCAGCCAAACGCTTTTATCTGAGGAAATACATGATAAAGAGTTTTTACACATAGAGACATTGGGTTGGTATAATTGATAACCCACGCATTTGGAGAAAATTTTTTAATCGCTTCTCCAATTTCTACAAACATAGGAATGGTTCGTAAAGCACGGATGATGCCTCCAGGTCCAGCAGTATCGCCTACAGACTGATATATGCCAAGGCGCTCTGGAAGATGGACATCCGATTCCATCTCGTCAAAAGTACCAGGCAAAATGGAGATAACCACAAAATCCGCACCAATAAGTGCCTCCTTTAAGGAGCTGCTGGTAATATACTTCCAGTCGCCAACAGTATCAAGTCTGGAAGTTAAGTGATTTCCAATTATTTCATTGTTTTTGGCAGCAGATTCAGCAATATCATAAAGACGAATCGTGCCGCTTAGAGAATCTTCCATGGATAAATCTGTCATAAAAGTCCATGCCCAGCCTCTGGAACCGCCGCCTATGTAAGCAATTTGAACTTCCTGGACTTTGTTGGTAAATACATTGTAATTCATAGTGATATCTCCTTATATGATTGGGGGTGAATGATAAGATTGATATACCATTATAGTTACTCTCCCTGTTTTTTCTATGAAAAGTATTACGGCTCCATAAAAAATTTAATACCTATCTATATTTTACCATAATTGCCAATATATTTCCAGGGCGCGCAGATGGCAGAAATAAGTTTTCAGACACGACTTAACTGGTTATCAATTTAGGCTGCTGTGCTAATGAAATATAAGCGATATTAAGCAGTTCCATTTTGTCATATTTTATGGTAAAATGTGAGAAACAAAAGAATAAGGTGATGTTATGTCAACACTAGGAGAATTATCAATAAGAGACGTATCTGAAAGATACAATTTAGGTTTCCAATATGCCAGAAATATCGTAAACCGACTTGATGAAATCGGATATATCAAGAAAAAGAAAGGCTACCGATATGGTATCATTCAGCCGGAACAAGAAATTGACCACTATATCAAATCGCATCTTTCTGAGTTAAGACCTGCGGAATACGACGAATTAGGCATAAAAGACAATGGAGAGCATACATTAAGAAGCAAGCTTGGACTTAATCTGGCGAATGAAAAAATGTCTCTCCCTCTATTTATAAGAAGAATTCTTTTCTCAATACCCCAATTAGTATGTTTATTTTTCATAATGTGGTTAGTGTTGCCAAATTATTTGCATAAACAGATAGAATTTTTTTCAATTTTGCAATATTTTATGAAATTTTATCTGTTTTTAGGAATACCTTTGAATATACTTGTCAGGATAGGGGAAGCAAAGCTATATAAAATGGATTTTAAAGAATTTATGTTTTTACCAGAAAATTGGCAATTTAACCGTTTTAAAGATACCATTGAATTGCATAAATTATTGATGGAGAATAACATAAAGTTTCAACCAGGGACTTATAGCCATATATTGCCGCAAATTGAACCTATTTTAGAAAAAAAGAAATCTTTGGCAGAGCATTATATAGATATGGCAAATCACGCAAAAAATGAAGATGAATTTTACCAATCTATCAATAATTGTTTAGATACTTTAGAATGGATGGCACAGTTTGAACGATGTAATCTATTTTCAGATTCTCAAAAGCCTTCCGATAATATAAAGGCAATAAAGGCCCGAATGCCAAGCTCCATAAAAAGATTCCATAAAAAGATGGAAAAAGAGGCAACAATACAACCATCACAAAAGATGCAGCCAATCAATAATGATATGTTTCAAGCAATTACAAAAGTAAAAAAGCAAAATAATGTTGAAGATAAAAAAGAACATCTTAATAGAAAGCCAAATGAATTTGCATTGCCGATAGAAAATTCTAATATCAAAAATAATACTGACATTAACTATTGCATAAAACAATCAAAAAAGGTAAAGGAATTGGAAGCGATTGTTAATACAACGATAGATGAAAAAGAATTTGCTCTATCGCTCAATGAGATTACCCGAATCTTGTATGATTTAAGTTTTTATGAAGATAAAGTACATTTTTCAACATTGCCATCAGATAAATTGAGAAAAATAAAGGAAAATAGATCAAAAACCTTTGATTTATTCTATCAGAGAGTAGAAGAATCCAATATCATGAATAAAATCGATAAAATGAATGGACATGAATTTGAATATTTTTGCGCTGATATTCTTAAAAAGAATCATTTTATTGACGTTGAAGTTACACAGGGAAGCGGCGACCATGGAATTGATATCCTGGCAGAAAAAGATGGTATCACTTATGCAATACAGTGCAAGCGATACTCCTCAAATATCGGAAATGCAGCAGTACAGCAGGCACATACAGGGAAGAGTCTGTATCATAAGGATATTGCAGTTGTATTGACAAATCGCTATTTTACAGCACAGGCTCAAGAGGAGGCTAAGGCATTGGGGGTTAAACTATGGGATAGAGATAAACTTAACAGTATGATAGAATCAAGTAAAAAATAGTTGAGCATAGGTATAGAGGAGTATCTGTTTATGGAAAAGAAATGGTGGCATGGAAAAACGGCATATCAAGTTTATCCTAAAAGTTTTTATGATTCTAATGGAGATGGAGTCGGAGATATCAGCGGGATTGTAGAAAAACTGGATTATCTGGCAGATTTAGGGATTGGAATTTTATGGTTGTCCCCAGTTTATGTTTCGCCTTGTGCGGATCAAGGATATGACATCAAAGATTATTATGAGATTGACCCAAAGTTTGGAACCATGGAGGATATGGAATCTCTGATTCAAGAGGCTAAAAAGCGAGGAATCGCTGTATTGATGGACCTTGTGGTGAATCATTGTTCTGATGAGCATATATGGTTTCAAAAGGCATGTGAAGACCCTGAGGGTGAGTATGGCCAATTTTTTTATCTAGAAAAGAAAAGGGATGGGAAGCTTCCATGTAACTGGAGGTCTTATTTTGGAGGTCCCGTTTGGGAACCTATTGATAGAACTGACTATTATTATCTTCATGTATTCCATAAAAAGCAGCCAGATTTGAATTGGGAGAATCCAAAGCTTCGCAAAGAAATCTACAAAATGATAAACTGGTGGTTGGATAAAGGCGTGGCTGGGTTTAGAATTGATGCAATTATCAATATCAAGAAGCCTCTTTTGTTTCAAGATTATCCGGCAGACAGGGAAGATGGTTTATGTGATATGGGACAGGTATTGTCTCATGCAAAGGGAATTGGACAGTTTCTAAAAGAGATGAGGGAGGAAACCTTTAAACCTTATGATGCTCTGACAATTGGAGAGGTTTTTAATGTGGAAGATGAAGATTTAGTAGAATTTATCGGTGAAGATGGATATTTTTCTTCTATGTTTGATTTTAGGGAAACTCTTGAGGGAAAATCTCTTTTGGGATGGTATGACAGTAAAGTACCTAGTCCAGATGATTATAAACGCTGCTGTTTTGAAAGCCAAAAGACCATGGAAGGGATTGGATATCTCTCCAATATTATTGAAAATCATGATGAACCAAGAGGTGTCAGCCACTATCTTCCTTCTTATGCCCAAAATGAAAAAGGAAAGAAATTGCTTGCTGCCATGTATTTTATGCTTAAAGGTCTCCCGTTTATCTATCAAGGGCAGGAGCTTGGCATGGAAAATAAGATATTTACTTCTATAGAAGAAATTGATGATATCAGTACTAAGGAAGAATACCGACGCTGCTTAGAGGTTGGATATAACAGTGATGTGGCTTTAAAAGCTGTAGGGCATTATAGTCGGGACAATGCCAGAACTCCGTTTCAATGGTCTGATAAAGTCAATGGGGGATTTACAAAAGGGACACCATGGCTTAGAATGAATGACAATTATAAGACTATAAATGCAGCAGAACAATTACAACGAGAGGATAGTGTATTTCATTTTTATAAAAAGCTGATTGCTTTGAGGGAACAGGAACGATTTTCGGATACGATTGTCTATGGAAGAACGGAGCCAGTCTTATTGGAGGAAAACAATATTATGGCTTACTTCCGGCGAGGAAAGGGTCAGGATATCTTAGTGATTGGGAATTTTGACAGGGTATGCAGGACAGTAAAAGTCGGCCAAACGGAAGGAGAGATTCTTTTAAATAATTGTAAAGATGTTCAGATAAATGGAGATTCTATAACGTTAGACTCTTGTCAGGCTTTGGTGATAGCATATCTTTCAAAATAAATATGGTAAAAGCAGTCACTCAATCCCCTTGCTTGAATGTAGTAAGTTTTGGGTAACTGTTTTTACCAGATTTTTAAGATATCTTATTTTCTTATACCTGCATTTCTCATAAAAGCCCTCACTGACAGAAAATACCATACCAGCAGAATTATCAACACGACTATTACACTGACTGCATTTACCATTCCCAGATTGGTATACATCATTTTTCCGAGAGCACCTATAGAAAAACAGGACGAAATTCCCATAACCACAAAAGTCGCTCCATAGGCAGCAGCCAGTTCCATACTTATGGACTTTTTAAGAATTTGCTGGTCAACCCCCATTTTCATAATGACCAGATATCGCTCTCTTTCTTCAAATGCATCATGATATAGTTTCATAAACATAATACTGCCGCTTGCTAGGATAAACACAAAAAACATAAAGATACAGACGGAATATAATACCTTTACCCAGTCCAGTTCATTGCTGGCAGGGTCAATCGCTACACGGCCTATAGTTTCATCTCCCAGTTCTTTTATCATAGAGTCCAGGTTATCTCTGGTCTGAGAAAAAAGCTCTAAATTTTTTACTCGGTAATTAAAAGTATACAGCTCCTCTCCCATAGGACGCAGCCTCTCATATTCTCTGTCATTGAGTACAAAAAACTGGATGCTCTCTTGCAGATACCCCAAATAGGGAGCTGTAGTTTCATCAATCTGGGAGTAGGTCTTTCCTCCGATATCTACCTTGATGTTTGTGCGTTCTGTGATGAGTGAGGCAAGATATAAATGGGATATGGAGATTGTTTCCTCGTCAGAAGGTTCTTCAAATGTAAATTCTATGCCGGTTTCTTCTGCCAGCAGTTTTAGACGTGAATAAGGCAGAATGGCATATCGGTTGTAATACGTTCCAGAACGGATATAGGAAGAGTCCAGACTCAATATGGGAATCTGAGAACTCAATACAATTTCATTATTTTTCTCAATCGCTTTCCTTGCCGGCTCATCCAAATCCTCGTGGCTGCCAAGCAGTTGAAAGGTATAAGTATTTTCAAATTGTATGATATTGTCGTATCGGTTTCTCATGGCAAAACCTGTTGCCAGGGCTGTGACGGAACAGAGCATAAGGATACATACCATGGCATAGGTGCGGTAATTCTTTTTCATACGGAAAATGACATTGTTTATCCAGAGAATTCTCTGTTTCTGATACAAAAACTGCTTTTTTCTGGCTAAGGTCTGAAAGATAAATGGAAGAAGACCGCCAAACAGCAGATATACTCCAATGGTTACAAGGACTACTGCTGCAAAGGCATTTGCCATAACATCTGACCGCCCTTCTTTTACAGCTAAATAATATCCGGCGCAGAGAATTCCCAGACCCAAAATAGTTTTTATCAACAGAAGCAGCTGGTTTTGCCTGACATATTCATTTTGCTTTGCAGCGGATATCATGCTCAGCACACTGCTTCTTACAATGCCTGCATATCCTTTTATTACAAAAATCAGATAGATTGCCAGATAGATGACTGCTGTAATAATTATGGGACGAAGCTTGGGACAAAACTGAATGTCCACTGTGACATCAGATATAACAAAAAGAACCATTTGAAACAGACCAGCGCTGAAAGCTCCGAAAATCAGCCCCAGAAAAAGGGCTGACAGCCCAATCAGAACGGTTTCTATAAGATACATTTTCCCAATTTGTTCATTGGAAAGCCCCATAAATACATAGATGCCAATTTCTTTTTTTCTTCTGGTGAGAAATACATTTGTGGCATACCAGATGAAAAAAAACATAAAACATCCCAGGATAAAGGAAATCATCTGGATAATAATGTCAATATATTCTTTATTTCTGGTTCCCAAAACCTCGAAAGCACCAGAATAAATGATATTCTGAAAATTAAACAATACCAATATGGTAAATGCCAGGGAGATGACCAGAGAGAGGTAGTTCTTAAAGCCATTTTTGAAATTCAGAAAGGCTAAGTCCATCATTCGCATGAAAAATCACCTCCCATAGAGGTCTGTACATCTACAATTCTGTCATAAAATTCTTTCCGTTCTGTTCCTTTGCTGATTTTGCATGTAATAATGCCGTCGCTGAGTATATAGACGTCTTTAGCATAAGAGGACTTAAATGTTATAACAGATGATAATTTTAAATTATCATCTATAATGTATAAAGAACGCCCCCGAAAGTATGCCTGTACAATCGGGGGTTTTTCTTATTTTATAATTATATCAGTACTATATATTTAGTAACAATATGTGACTGAAACAGACACACCAGAAAAATAAGGCAGTTGCCTGCCTTTTTCAGCCCGCAACCACCTTTTCCTTACCATTCAATATCACTTTCTTTCACGTATTCCCCTCTGTCTATCCTCTGTTCTGCCGCTTCCAAACTCTTGCGTTCTTCCGGTGTCAGCTTTGTAAAATCTGGGTCCCATGCAAGTACCAGTCGCTTTATAAGCTGGCTTGCAAGTTCCTGTTCGCTCTCAGGCAGCATTTCCAACATTCTAACTGACTCCTCAATAACCTGTGTCATGCTCTCATCCTCCATTCTATTTGTAAATATCTCCACGGCTCCCGATTTCCATAATTATCAGTATTTCCACCTCTCCGTCTTGCGTATACCGATAGATCACACGGTATTTTCCAACCCTTAAACGGTGTCTGCCGTCCTTATAGCCTTGCATGGGCCTTATATCGCCTTTGGGCGGCTTCTGTGTCAGCCCTTTAATAGCTTCCCTTATGGAATCTCTTAATTTTTTCGGAAGCCCCTGCAGGAATTTTACTGCTGCTTTATCGTACCTGATTTCCATACGAACCATACCTCCCTGACTTGATAATTCTATTATATACTTACGGAAGTATATTGTCAATCTGTTTTTTGGTATGGTTGAAAAACTTATCCTTTTTCCCAGGTCAATTCTTCTCCTGTATCCCGTTTATACTTTTCTTTTATGGCCTCAATTACATAGCTATTATATGAAGAATATCCCTGTTCTTGCGCAATCTGTTTCATACGTACTTTAAATCCTTTTGGTACTGCCAGTTCCGCCCGATCATATTTATTGTCACGATATTTATTTTTTGCCGCTGTTGCCGCAGCTCCTCTAGGTACAGTCCACTTTTTCCCTTCCGTCTGCTTCTCTGCCATCTGCTTGTTCTCCTTACGTTTTATTCATCCCATTATAACATATTTTTTTGCTTACGGAAGTATATTTGTACATTTTGTTCATTGATTCTATACTTCCGTAAGTATATAATAGATTTATCAAATGAAAGAGAGTAAGGCTCAATGAAACAATTTGAAGTAGGTAAGGAATACAGCATGACAAGCATATGTGATATAACTGTATATGGACTTATACAGTAATCATGCGAACAGCACAAACAATCTCTAGTTTCTCCTTCTTTGATTTTTTGTGTATGGTATGGTTCTTGTTGATTTTAGTTAAACTTTCCAATCTCCTGTGCACCATCATCATCGGTCGCATACAAGGCACACTCCAGCGGGTGCCCTGCTATCGCTTCAAAGAAATACTTTTTCCCATCAATTACTTGCCAGCCAGTTAGGGCATAGCCTTCTTGATTGAAATAATAGCGGTGGCCATTGATATTCTTCCAGCAAGAGTTTAAATAACTTCTAGCG
>DEPC01000028.1 GCA_002358555.1 Hungatella sp. UBA3402
TTGACATTCATGCCAGCAATATCTATTTGACAGAAATACCGCAGATTCGTATTAATGAGCTGCATCAGGATGTCCTTATACCAATGGCAGAGGAGGCTAATGTTGATTTTATCTGGGTACATGGAGCCAGTACGGTGTTAGAATCTACCTTTGCATACAGCCTGAACCATATCGGAACTCCGGTACTGGTAGTAGAAATGGGGGTAGGGATGCGCATAACACAGAGATATGGAGAGCAGATGGTGGATGGAATTTTTCAGATGATGAAGAAGATGGGAATTTGGAAGGGGGAGGTAAAACCAGTAAGAAAACCAATTATTTCACGAAATTCTGAGGATGTCTGTTATCTGAATGCAAGTGTTGGGGGTGTGTTTATTCCAGCGGTACAGCATGGTGCAAAATTGAAAAAAGATGAAACCATAGGACAGATTGTAGATCCATTATGTGGAAAGATTTTGGATGAGGTGCAGGCTCCAGAGGACGGCATGCTTTTTACCATAAGAGATTATCCGGTTGTAGTGGAGGGTTCTCTTATGGGACGGCTGCTGAAAAAGGAGGTATGCGGTTATGAATAAAAGAGTAATTTATGAAATGAAGGGGCTGTACAGGGATGCATTCCGTGTGACAGGATATGAATTTGGGACAGGAAAAAAGTCAGTCTGTATTGTGGGGAGTTCCAGGGGAAATGAAGTGCAGCAGCTGTATTGCTGTTCCAGGCTGTTAAAGAAAATGAAGCAGCTTGAGGAGGAAGGAAGAATTGCAGATGGGCATAAAATATTAATCCTGCCTTCCATCAATCCGTATTCCATGAATATACAGAAAAGGTTCTGGTCAACAGATAATACGGATATTAACAGAATGTTTCCAGGATATAATCAGGGGGAAACTACCCAGAGGATTGCAGATGGTGTTTTTAAAGAGATTTCAGAGTATCAGTTTGGTATTCAGTTTACATCTTTTTACATGCCGGGGGATTTTGTTCCCCATGTGCGGCTGATGGATGAGGGATTCAGTGATACTGAGACAGCAAAGCAGTTTGGTCTTCCCTATGTGATTATCCGCAAAGTAAGGCCTTATGATACAGCAACATTAAACTATAACTGGCAGGTGTGGGAAACACAGGCATTTTCATTGTATACGTCTACTACTTCCCGGATTGATCCCAATAGTGCAGGCCAGGCAGTTCTGGCAGTGATGAATTTTTTGGCAGGGCAGGGAATGATAAGATACAGTGTTCCTGACCGTATACATTCAAAGGTTGTACATGATGAGGAAATGTTTTTGATAAAAACGGCAAAGTCTGGTATTTTTGAGCCTATGGTAAAGGCAGGAGAGGAAGTAGAGACCGGACAACCATTAGCAAATATTTTAAATCCGTATGAGGGCGATATCCTTGAAACACTTTATGCCCCTTCTAACAGGGTTGCCTTTTTTGTGCATAATGAACCTTTGACGTATGCAAATACTGCGGTAATAAAGTTAATAGAAAAGTATTGATATGACGAAATACCAACAACAGGAAAAGAGTCATTGTTTTGGAGGATGGTTATGAAGAAACCAATTATAGGGATTGTTCCATTAGTAGATATAGAACGGGAAAGTTATTGGATGCTACCGGGTTACATGAAAGGGATCGGGCAGGCTGGGGAGATTCCGCTTATGCTTGCAGAATAAGGAAAGGACCGAAGGGGAACGGGCGGAAATTCTGATGAATGAGATGGTTTGCATCAGGAAAATATATTTTGAAACTGCAAGATGTTATAGGAAAAAGCTATAACATCTTGCAGTTTTTTTTAATTAGACAAATCAGGACAAAGAGGTTATTATAAACATATCAACATAGTAGGTAAATAAAAGTATCTGATGCCGTGGCCGCTGGAATGGCATAGGCTTGCAAAGCCGAAGTTGTGGGTCCGAGTCCCATCGGTATCGTTTAAAGAATCAGGAAATGAGGTAATCTTTATGTGTGAATTGTTTGGAGTGAATACTCCCGGAAAAATACAACTGAATCACTTGCTGGATGTGTTTTTTTCGCATGGAGACAAACATCCGCATGGATGGGGAATGGCATTTTTTGAAAATAGTACAGTACAGATGGAAAAGCAGGCGGTAACAGCCACGAAGAGTGCCAGACTGCGCGAATATAAAAACCAGCGGATTATATCGGATTGCATGATTGCCCATATCCGGCTGGCAACAAAGGGAAATATGGAGTATGAAAACTGCCATCCTTTTATCAGAAAGGATGAGATGGGACGGACATGGACGCTGGCACACAACGGAACCATATTTGAGGGGGAAATGATGGATTCCTATTTTTATGTGCAGGAAGGGCAGACGGACAGCGAAAGGATTTTATATCTGCTTGCAGACCGGATGAATGACAGATACAGGGAAAATGGATACCCGTTGGATGCATCGGAGCGTTTCCGGGTAGTGGATGATTTAATCTGTGAAATTGCCAATGGGAATAAACTGAACCTTTTATTATTTGATGGAGAATATCTTTATGTCCATACAAACTGCCGGAACAGTCTTTATCTGTCAAGGCGGTATGGGGGTTATGTGTTTAGTACGGTTCCGTTAGACGGACAAGTGTGGAAACCTCTGCCGCTAAATACATTACTGGCATTTCAGAATGGAAAACTGATGCAGACAGGGACAGATCATGGGTATGAGTATGTGGAAGATCCTGAGAAAATGAGGCTGCTCTTTCTGGATTATTCGACTTTATGAGGAGGATTTATATGCTGCATATAGAAGATTCATATATCAGAAAACATATTATGGATGGCATGTTTGGCCTGGAGAAAGAAAGTTTACGGGTGCTGGAAGATGGGACATTTTCCCATACAAGGCAGCCGTTTGAGGACAGTGATTTTATTGTCAGGGATTTTTGTGAGAACCAGACGGAAATCAATACAAAGGTTCATACGACAGCAGAGGCGGCATTGAGGGAACTGCAGGAACATTATATAAATATACAGAAAGCAATATCCGGTTTGAATGCCAGGGAATACCTATGGCCGTTTTCTAATCCGCCGTATATAAGAAATGAGAATGACATACCGGTTGCAGCTTTCGATGGTGTGGAAAAATTTAAGATGCTTTACCGGGATTATCTGTCAGATAAATATGGAAGATACCGAATGACATTTTCAGGGATTCACGTCAATTTCTCATTTTCTGAAGAGTTGCTGCGGAGCAGTTTCCGCATACATGGCAGCAGCAGTTTTCAGGAGTATAAAGATAAATTATATTTGAAACTTGCCGGTTCTCTGGCTGTTTATGGCTGGATACTGACGGCGGTTACAGCAGCAAGCCCGCTGCTTGACAGCTCTTTTGTGGAGAAGGGAGTATGCGGTGGTGATGTGTTTATGGGGCTGGCTTCTGTACGGTGCAGTGAGCTGGGGTATTGGAATGACTTTGCCCCGGTGCTTGATTATCAGTCTGTCGGGGCCTATGCAGACAGCATTGAACAGTATGTGCTTCAAGGACTATTAAAGGCACCTTCAGAACTATATTATCCGGTCCGTCTGAAACCAGCGGGGGAAAATAATCTGGAGAGTTTGAGGAAAAATGGTGTAAATCATATCGAACTGAGGATGTTTGACCTGAATCCGTTATGTGTGGAAGGATTGGAAGTAAAAGATGTCCTGTTCGCCCAGTTATTGATGGTCTGGCTGATTTGCAGGCCGGAAGAAGAACTGTCTGTCCGGCATCAGGTACACGCTGTACAGAATTTTAAGAATGCAGCACATTATGATTTGAAAACCGTTAAAATCGCACTGCCAAATGGCAGGATTTGTTCCGTGGCGCAGGCAGCCATAAACATTATAGATGAGATGAAAAATTTTTTTGCAGAGATACAGGCCGGTGTGCAGGAAATTCTCGATTTCCAATACCGGAAATTTGAAGATGCGGATAACCGTTACGCATGGAAAATCCGTAAACAGTTTCAGGGAGGATTTGTAAAGAAGGGAATGAAACTGGCGGAAAAAAGGCAGGAGGAATGCCTTGGTATGCAGCGGTGGAGACGGCAGATTTCTTAATAAAAATATGCACAGTAAATATGATATTACAAATTTTAAGGAGATGTATGGAATGGCAAGAGAGATAGAAACAAGATGTTTGCATCTGGAGGAAGAAGAAGGCAGCAGTGACAATTATGGGGCAATCAGTTATCCGATTTACCAGACAGCTACTTATGCCCATCCGGGTGTGGGGAAAAGTACGGGATATGATTATACAAGACTGCAGAATCCGACAAGGGAGCATTTGGAGAAGACGGTGGCATCCTTGGAAAGCGGAATGGATGCTTTTGCCCTATCGACTGGAATGGCTGCCATTACCCTGATGATGGAACTGTTTGCTCCGAGGGACCATCTGATTGTAGATTCTGATTTATACGGTGGAAGTATCCGTTTATTTCGGAATATATCAGCAAAAAACGGGGTTTCTTTCTCAAGTATTGACTGTTACAGGGAAAATGTGGAAACGTACATAAAGGAAAATACGAAAGCGGTTTATATTGAGACACCGACCAATCCCATGATGAATGTAACGGATATTGCAGAGCTTGCAAAAATTACAAAAAAGCACAATATTCTGCTGATTGTGGATAATACATTTCTTTCTCCGTATTTTCAGAATCCGCTTTTGCTAGGCGCTGACATTGTGGTACACAGCGGCTCAAAATATCTAGGAGGCCACAATGATACGCTGGCAGGATTTCTAGTTACAAACCGTGAAGATATCAGTGAGAGGCTGCGATTCCTGATTAAAACAACGGGGGCGGGGCTGGCTCCGTTTGACTGTTTCCTGATTCAGAGGGGAATCAAAACGTTAGGAATCCGGATGGAAAAGGCGCAGGAAAATGCGATGCAGATTGCAGGCTGGCTGTCCGGGCAGGGAGCAGTCACGAAAGTTATTTATCCAGGGCTTGTCTTGCATCCGGGACATGAGATTATGAAAAAGCAGGCAAGAGGTTTTGGGGCAATGATTACCTTTCAGGTGGAGAGTAAGGATTTTGCACTGGCAGTTTTAGAGAAGGTCAGGATGATTAAGTTTGCGGAAAGCCTGGGAGGTGTGGAGACGTTGATTACCTACCCGGTTACCCAGACACATGCCGATGTCCCACCGAAGATACGGGAACAAAATGGTATTACAGATCGTACCCTGCGGTTGTCGGTAGGTATTGAGAATAGTAAAGATTTATTAGAGGAATTGGAACAGGTTTTTGATGAAATAAAGAAGAATCCTGCTATATGTGTTGAAGGGGAGACGGATGATTATGGAGCGTAATTTAGATTTTGATACGGTCATCGGCCGGAGAAATACAAAGTGCCTGAAATATGATTTTGCAAAGAAACGGGGTATGCCGGAGGATGTGCTGCCGATGTGGGTGGCGGATATGGACTTTAAGACTTCCTCATATGTGGAAGATGCCCTTGCGGAATGGGCGGAGCACGGAATCTTTGGTTACAGTGAAGTGCAGACTCCTTATTTTGAGGCGGTCCGGAATTGGATGAAGGAACGGCATGGCTGGGAGCCGCAGGAAAAATGGCTTATTAAAACACCGGGTGTGGTTTTTGCACTGGCGATGGCAGTCAGGGCATATACAGGGCCAGGGGATGCTGTGTTAATCCAGCAGCCGGTTTATTATCCTTTTTCTGAGGTGATTCGGGATAATGGCAGGAAAGTGGTAAGCAGTGATTTATATCTGGGCGGGGACAATAAATATCATATAGATTTTGAAGATTTTGAGAGGAAAATCAAGGAGGAGAGAGTCCGCCTGTTCCTGCTGTGCAGTCCACACAATCCGGTGGGACGGGTATGGACGTTGGAAGAATTAAGCAGACTTGGGGAACTTTGTGTCAGACATGGCGTGACAGTCGTTAGTGATGAGATTCATCATGATTTTATTTTTCAGGGAGAGCATCATGTATTTGCCGGACTAAAAAAGGAGTTGGAAGAAATCAGCATAATCTGTACATCACCAAGCAAAACATTTAATCTGGCGGGAATGATGTTGTCAAACATCTTTATTCCGAACCATACACTGCGTAGAAAATTCCGGAGGGAATTGGATGCGGCAGGAATCAGCCAACTGGGTATTATGGGACTGGCGGCATGTGAGGCAGCATATTCTAAAGGCAGAGAATGGTATCAGGCTATGATGGCTTATGTAAAAGATAACATTACATATACCAGACAGTATGTAAAAGAATATTTGCTCGGTGTGGCTTTGGTGGAACAGGAGGCAACTTATCTGGTCTGGCTGGATTGCAGGGGGTTGGGACTGGATGCAGAAGAACTTGACCGGCGTATCATTCACCGGGCAAAATTGTGGCTGGACAGCGGTAAGATTTTCGGAGAATGCGGGAGAGGTTTTCAGAGAATTAACGTGGCATGTCCGAGAAGTGTTTTGAAAGAGGCACTGCAAAAACTGAAAAGAATATGTATAGACAGTGACAATATCACAGGTAATAGGAAATACCTATTAGATGCAATAGAAAAAAACTGGAAGCGGTAGTATTGACAAAGCGTGTATGCATGGTTATAATACAAAACATATTAACCTACTATTGAAGTAGGAAAGAAAGGAATGGCCAGTATGAGGAAAATGAATGAAAAAAACAGGAGAAGGGGTATGTGTTGTCATTATATGACATGCAGAAATAAGAATTGTATTCCATGTACGGCCGGCAAGTAGTATATGATATTGTGAGAAACTACAGTTGTTGGGAGTATATGACAGCTGTTTTTTTGTGCAAAAATTAAAATGGAGGATGAATTATGAGTGAAATAAAAGAAAATGCATTGGAACTGATTGGCGGGACACCGTTATTGAAACTGAACCGCTATAGCAGACAGGCGGAAGTAACAGATGCTGTGATTTTGGCAAAGCTGGAATATCTGAATCCGGCAGGTTCTGTGAAGGACCGTATTGCACTGGCTATGATAGAGGATGCAGAAAGAAAAGGAATCTTAAAAGAGGGGGCAACCATTATTGAGCCAACGAGTGGAAACACGGGAATTGGTCTGGCAGCAGTTGCTGCGGCAAAAGGATACCGGGCGGTTCTGACATTACCGGATACCATGAGTGTAGAGAGAAGAAATCTTTTGAAAGCGTATGGAGCTGAATTGGTTTTGACAGAAGGTGCAAAAGGTATGAAAGGAGCCATAGCCAAAGCGGAGGAACTGCAGAAAGAGACCGATGGGGCGGTGATACTGGGGCAGTTTGTAAATCCAGCGAATCCGGCAGTACATAAGGAAACTACAGGACCGGAAATCTGGGCTCAGACGGATGGGAAGGTAGATATATTCGTGGCAGGAGTTGGAACAGGAGGAACGATTACCGGCGTCGGCGAATACCTCAAGGAAAAAAATCCGGATGTGAAAATCGTGGCTGTAGAGCCGGCTGACAGTCCGGTGCTGGGAAAAGGGACACCAGGACCGCATAAGATTCAGGGAATCGGGGCAGGTTTTGTGCCGGATATCTTAAACACTGATATTTACGATGAAATTATTGCTGTCGAAAATGAAGATGCTTTTGCAGAAGGCAGAGCTTTTGCGGTCAGCGAGGGTATACTGGTAGGAATCTCATCCGGTGCAGCTTTAAAGGCGGCTTCTGTTTTGGCAGGCAGACCGGAAAATAAAGGAAAAACTATCGTAGTGTTACTGCCTGATTCCGGGGACAGATATTTGTCAACGCCTTTGTTTGCGTAAGAGGCAGAGAGTAAGTTACATATATTTTATAACAGAGATTAAGGAGGATTTGACATGAAAGGAAAAATTATTATTCCGTTGATTTTGAGTTTAAGTATCGTGGGAGGACTGCTCACAGGATGCGGAAACAATGATGCAGCAGGGAAAAAGGCAGATGCCGGTTCCGTACAGGAATTAGAAGTAATTAAAGTAGGGGCAAGTATTACACCGCACGCAGAAATTTTACGTTCCGTATCTGATGAACTGGAGAAGCAGGGGTACAAATTAGAGGTGGTAGAATATAACGATTATATTATACCAAATACAGCACTGGAAAGTGGGGAATTGGATGCAAATTATATCCAGCATCTGCCTTACTTGGAAGATTTCAATAAAGAAAATGGGACGCATATTGTCAGTGTTGCGGATATCCATTATGAACCATTTGGTATTTATGCAGGAAAATCAGACAGTCTGGAAAATTTGAAAGAAGGGGCAGTTATTGCAGTTCCAAATGATACCACAAATGAGGCAAGGGCATTGTTGCTTTTGCAGGACCAGGGACTGATTAAGCTGAAAGAAAATGCAGGTCTTACTGCGACCGTTAAAGACATTGCGGAGAATCCAAAGAATTTTGAAATCAAGGAATTAGAGGCAGCACAGGTTCCAAAAGCATTACAGGATGTGGATGTTGCTGCTATCAATACGAATTATGCACTGGAAGCAAATTTGAAACTGAGTGATGCTCTGGCTTCGGAAGGAGCAGATTCTCTGGCAGCCAAGACATATGCCAATATTATTGCTGTCAAGGAAGGAAATGAAAATGCGGAGAAGATAAAGGCACTGATTGATGCAGTGAAATCGGAGCAGGTAAAAAAGTTTATCGAGGATAAGTATGACGGTGCAGTAGTTCCTATCTTTTAACCATCCATGATGATAAGGGAGGCTGCAGAAATGATTCGTTTGGAACATATTACAAAAGAATTTTCTTCCAAAAACAAGAAAGTGACTGCCGTAAAAGATGTTAGCATTCATATTGCAAAAGGGGAAATATATGGGATTATTGGATTTTCGGGTGCAGGAAAGTCAACTTTGATCCGGTGTATCAATCTGTTGGAAACACCAACGTCAGGAAAAGTATATTTTGGGAATCAGGAGCTGACATCTGCCGGTGAAAAGGAATTACGTCTTGCCAGACAAAAGATGGGAATGATTTTTCAGCAGTTTAATTTATTGGAGCAGAGGAATGTGTTGAAAAATATATGTTATCCTCTGGAACTGGCAGGGATTTCAAAAAATGACAGGGTAAAGCGGGCCAAAGAACTATTAAGACTGGTAGACATGGAAGAAAAAGAAAATTTTTATCCGTCCCAGTTGTCAGGAGGGCAGAAACAAAGGGTTGCCATCGCAAGGGCACTGGCGACCAATCCGGAAGTTTTGCTTTGTGACGAGGCGACCAGTGCCTTAGATCCCATTACAACAAGGTCTATTCTGGCACTTTTAAAACACATTAATGAAATGCTTGGGGTAACGATTATTATCATATCACATGAAATGCGTGTAGTTGAGCAGGTCTGTGACAAAGTAGCTGTAATGAGTGAAGGAATTATAGAGGAAGCCGATGAGGTAAAGGAAGTATTTCTGAATCCCAAATCCGAAACAGCGAAAAGGCTCATATTGCCGGATAAGGATGAAGCAGGTTCGGACGCAGACAGGTACAGTATCCGGATTGCTTTTGATGGGCAATCCTCGTTTGAACCGGTTTTTGCCGCATTGGTACTGGAAAGTGGCATACGGCTTAATATTCTGGGGGCCAATACAGAAAATATTGGTGGAAAAGCATTTGGTCAAATGCTGATAGAGATGCCGGAGGAACCGGAGAAACAAGTCATCGTGAAAGAAATGCTAAGAAAAAAAGGAATTCACTTTATGGAAGGGGGAGGTGTGGGATGAACCAACAGATGATAGAGTTATTGGCTGGCGGAATAAAAGAAACATTATATATGACATTGGTTTCTACCTTCATTGCCTATGTGATAGGGATTCCTTTAGGAGTGATTTGTTTTATTACAGACAAAAACGGAATATGTCCCGGCAGGATTATTCATTTGGTAACAGGGATTCTGATAAACCTGCTGCGTTCTGTACCATTTTTAATTTTATTGGTGGCAATTATACCATTAACCCGATTGATTGTGGGAACAACAATTGGTTCTACGGCGACAATCGTTCCATTAGTAGTAGCGGCAGCACCTTATGTGGCAAGGATGGTTGAGTCTTCATTGAAAGAAGTGGATGCAGGTGTGATAGAGGCAGCTAAGTCTATGGGTTCCTCGCGGTTACAGATTATATATAAGGTGCTTTTGCCAGAAGCGAAACCATCGCTTTTGGTAGGTGGGCTTATATCTATGGCAACGATTCTTGGATATTCTGCTATGGCTGGATTCGTTGGCGGAGGAGGACTGGGTGCGATTGCTATTAACTATGGGTATTATCGCTATCAGACGGATATTATGTTTGTTACAGTTGCATTTCTTGTATTGATTGTCCAGCTTTTTCAGGAAGTAGGAATATGGCTTGTAAATCGGATTGATAAAAGAAGTGCATAGAAATTTTGAAAGGAGAAATGAAAATGAGTAAGTTAAAAAGATGGGTTGCATTAGGAGTGGCATTTGTGTTAATTATGGGGCTGGCAGGCTGCGGCAAATCAGCAGAAAGCGGCAAAGCAACAGATAATGGGAAAGCATCTGGAAAAGAGGAGAAAACCATATACCGGACGCTGGATGAAATAAAAAAAGATGGAACAATAAATATTGGTGTGTTTTCTGATAAAAATCCATTTGGCTATGTGGATGAAAATGGAGATTACCAGGGATACGATGTTTATTTTGCGGACCGTCTGGCAAAGGATCTGGGGGTAAAGGCAAATTATGTCTCCACAGAGGCTGCGAACCGGATTGAGTACCTGCAGACCGGAAAGGTGGATATCATTCTTGCCAATTTTACGGTAACGGATGAACGTAAGGAGGAAGTTGATTTTGCACTGCCATACATGAATGTGGCATTAGGCGTAGTCAGCAGAAATGACAATGTAGTTAAGAGTCTGGATAACTGGAATAAGGACGATAAAATTATCATCATTTCCGGAACGACTGCTGAGACATATCTGACAGAGAATTATCCGGATATCCTGTTACAGAAATTTGATTCTTATGCAACAGCAAAAGAGGCTTTTGAAAATGGAACAGGTGTTGCATGGGCAAATGATAATACGGAAGTGATTGCATTTTCCCTGCAGAATGACGGTTATACCGTTGGCATCCCAAGTCTGGGCAGCAATGATACGATTGCACCTGCAGTAAGCAAAGGAAATACAACGTTATTGGATTGGATTAACGAGGACATTAAGAAATTGGGCGATGAGCAGTTCTTTCACAAGGACTATGATGAAACGCTTACGGAAACTTATGGGGATCAATATAAGGAAACGCTGGTCGTGGAAGGTGGCAAGAGTGAAGAGTAATTCCAGACGGGAGGTGTCATGGTGGATTTTGCATACATAGAACGTGTTTTGCCCTTATACGAACGTGCGGCTGTTTTAACAGTACAGTTAGGAATAGAGGGGATTTTGCTGTCAATCGTTACCGGTCTGTTTTGTGCATTAATTTTGTATGAAAAAATTCCGGTGCTGCGGCGGTTTGTGATAATTTATATAGAAGTCAGCCGCAACACACCTCTTCTGGTCCAGTTGTTTTTTATATATTATGGTCTGCCAAAAATAGGGATTGTCCTGACACCGAAGGTTTGCGGTGTGGCAGGTCTGGCTTTTCTGGGCGGGAGTTATATGGCAGAGGCGTTCCGGAGCGGTTTGGACAGTGTAGAAAATATTCAGCGGGAGAGTGCATACAGCCTGGGAATGAACAGGATGCAGGCGATGCGCTATGTTATATTGCCGCAGGCTGTTTCAACAAGTATTCCGGCATTTTTGGCGAATATCATTTTCCTGCTCAAAGAAACCAGTGTATTTTCAGCAATCAGCCTGATGGATTTAATGTTTACGGCAAAAGATTTAATTGGTTTGTATTATAAGACAACGGAAAGCCTTGCACTGTTAGTGGCATTCTATCTGATGATTTTACTGCCGGTATCCATTGTGGGGGCTGTCGTGGAGAGGAGGGTACGCTATGCCGGATTTGGGACTTGAGGTTCTGCTGAAAGGCAATAATCTGCTCCGGCTGCTTGATGGGCTTTGGATTGCAGTAGAAATCAGTCTGCTGTCCATTGCTATCAGTATTCCTCTTGGGATTCTTTTGGGAATTTTGATGACAAGAAAGAACAGGCTGGTTCGGTTCTTGACAAAATTTTATCTGGAATTTATCCGGATTATGCCGCAGCTGGTACTTTTATTCCTTGTGTTTTTTGGGACTACCAGAAGTATGGGCTGGAATCTTCCAGGGGAGACTGCGGCCGTTATTGTATTTGTCATGTGGGGAACTGCAGAAATGGGAGATTTAGTTAGAAGCGCACTGCTTAGTATTCCCGGGCATCAGTATGAGAGCAGCAAGGCATTGGGATTAAGCAGGAGACAGACATATTTTTATATTATTTTACCGCAGACACTCCGAAGGCTGATTCCGGTATCCATCAATCTGATTACCCGTATGATAAAGACTACCAGCCTGATATTGATGATTGGTGTTGTGGAGGTGTTAAAGGTGGGGCAGCAGATTATCGAGGCAAACCGCATGGTAAGTCCGAATGCAGCGTTTGGGGTTTTTTTGGTGATTTTCATTTTATATTTTGTCATCTGCTGGTCTGTCAGCATGACAGCCCGGTACTTGGAAAGGAAATGGAGTTAGCGTATGGCGGATACCGTATTAGAGATTAGGAATCTTGTAAAAAAATTTGACGGACATATCATACTGAATGATTTGGACATGAATGTGCAGGAGGGGGAGGTAGTCGTAATATTAGGACCAAGCGGCTGTGGAAAAAGCACCTTATTAAGGTGTATTAATGGATTGGAGGAGATACAGTCCGGGAGTGTCAGAGTCCAGGGGAAGGAAATATCTGGAACGAAGGAAAATGCAGGCCTTTTGAGACAGAAAGTGGGCATGGTTTTCCAAAGCTATGACCTTTTTCCACATCTCAGTGTGCTTGGAAATATCATGCTGTCCCCGGTCAAAGTGCAAAAGAGAAAGAAGGATGAAGTAAAAGAGGAGGCATTGGAGCTGCTAAAAAAGGTGGGGTTGGCGGATAAAGCAGACAGTTACCCAAGACAACTATCAGGCGGGCAGAAACAGAGGGTGGCGGTTGTGCGTGCCTTGATTCTGTATCCGGAAATTCTGCTATTTGATGAGGTAACTGCTGCACTTGACCCGGAGATGGTCAGGGAGGTGCTGGATGTCATTTTGTCACTGGCAAAACAGGGAAAAACGATGTTGATTGTTACACATGAAATGCAGTTTGCGAAAGCAGTTGCAGACCGGATTGTATTTATTGATGAGGGTAAAATTATGGAAGAGGGAACGGCAAAAGAATTTTTTGAACATCCTCAGACAGAACGTGCAAAAAAATTTCTGCACGTGTTTTCATTTGAGGATGTCCGGTAGGTGGTGCATTTAGGGAGTTGCCAGGTCTGCGAGTGTGATGCCATAAAAGAAATCATGTGATAACTGATTAAATTTTTTCCACATGGCTATGGTGGGGCAGGCAGATTCCCTATCACAAGGTTCTGCTTCTGGAAGCAGGCAGGATACAGGGGCAAGCTGTTCGCCTACGGCTTCCAGTATTTCGCCAACCGAATAGTCGGCAGCACTGCGTATAAGCCGGTAGCCGCCGCCTTTGCCCCTGAGGCCGTGAATTAGTTTATGCTTTACCAGTTGTTTTATAATAATCTCCATATATTTTTCAGATATGCCCTGTCTTTCGGAAATATCCTTTAACGGGGTATATTTGTCTGTATCCTGCATGGCAAGGTCGATCATCATACGCAGGGCATAACGTCCTCTTGTTGAAATCATAGGTTTCCTCCTTTTTTTCAAAGTATAACGTACTTATGGGGGAAATCAATACATATAAACCTATTAGGCTGATATGTATTTTAGCAGTAGGCAAAAGATGGACGGAAGAAATTGTGAGAAATACTTGTGATATGGATGATATTTACGGATTATTTCATAAAAAGGAAGAAATGGATGATATGACACTGACACAATTAAAATATGCTGTATGTGCAGCTGGAGAACATTCAATGAATGATGCAGCAAAAAAGCTATATATTTCACAGCCCAGTCTGTCAGGAGCGGTTGCCAGTTTGGAAAAGGAATTGGAGATACAGATTTTTAACAAGTCGAAAACGGGTATTTCCCTGACAGCAGAGGGGGAAGAATTTATAGGGTATGCAAGGCAGGTGTTAGAACAATATGAATTGCTGGAGGCAAAATATGTTACCAAAAAGGAAACGAAACAGAAATTCAGCGTATCCCTGCAGCATTATACCTTTGCGGTCCAGGCATTTATTGAAACCATCAAACAGTATGGAATGAATGACTATGAATTTGAAATATATGAAGAAAAGACCTACAGGGTAATTGAAAATGTAAGGAACTGCAAATCAGAACTGGGGATTTTGTATTTAAACGATTTTAATAAACAGGTTTTGAAAAAAATATTTACAGATTACCGTTTGGAATTTCACCCGATTTTTGATTGTGGTTTGTATGTCTATATGGCAAAAACGCATCCGCTGGCGGGAAAGAAGCGAATTGAACTGGAGGAACTTATGGAGTATCCTTGTCTTTCTTTTGCCCAGGGAGAGCTTAACTCCTTTTATTTTGCGGAGGAAGTTTTAAGTACGTATGAGTACAAGCGTCTGATTAAGGCTAACGACAGGGCAACACTTTTGAATTTAAT
>DEPC01000154.1 GCA_002358555.1 Hungatella sp. UBA3402
GAATCACTGCTAGTAGTTAAGTCAATATATCCTCCTAAATTTTTAGCATAGTCAATCCCATCTTCCATCAAATACTTGGTGCGATTTATATGAGTAGGCAACATATTGGATAGGGGAATTTCTGTTTTCTTTAACATATATCGGAGATATTTTAAACGGTTTTCTCCATCTCCCATATGGATATTAACTAAACCAGCTTTTCCTGACAGAATCCCGCCCACTCTGGTATCTGCGACAATTCTGGCAAATTCCTTTTTGGATGGTTGAGAAGAACGGTGGTCAGATAGAGCAATCTCCCCAGTTCCCACCACCTTTTCTAGCAAGATAATATCGTCCATTATAGTTCCAGTCAAAGTCCTCACAGGCACTTGATAGGAACCTGTATACACATAAGTTGTAATTCCCTCTTCCTCCAACCCCTTAGCTTTTGCTAAAAGATTACTCATGGTTCTGGTACATCCATCAGTTCCCAAACACCCTACGATTGTAGTCACTCCCCCTGTAACAATATCTGACAGCATAATTTCAGGAGTCCTAGTTTTGGCTCCTCCTTCACCTCCACCGCCTAAAATATGTACATGGGAGTCAATCAGTCCTGGCATCAAACATTTTCCACTGCCATCAATCACTGTAATTCCATAAGCTTCTTCCACTGGAAGATTTTCTGCCATTTTAAGGATTTTTCCACCGCCTACAAGTACATCTTGAATTCCTATGTCTTCTGGAGAAAAAACATGGGCATTTTTAATCATATACATAAACAATATCTCCTTTTATCCGCTGTTATTCCACTATTTTACGGGAAACCCAATCTGAAAACTGAAAATTCTTGTCATTTATCCACTTTCATGGTAAACTAGAGTATATTTGAAAACTAATTTCTATCACAAGGATGAAGTTTCAAACACTATTTCGCTATAAAAATAGATTTTTATCTTACTTTTCACTGTCTAACCTGGACACCATCACAAGAGCGCCTTTGGCGTTCTTGAATTTACTGTTTTACAAAAGTTCTCAAGCGCCTAAAGACCAAGGGGATACCACAATGAAGAATGAGAAGCTAATTACACTCATGCATGCAAAAGGAATAACCCGTGCTCAATTATCTGCAATGTCAGGAATTTCTGCAACAACTCTCAATCGTATTATCAATGGTCAGGTTCTTCATGTAAAGATTCCCCAAATGCAGGCTATTGCTAAAGCACTCAATACCAATATTTCGTCCATATTTGAAACTGTTCCATCAGAACTTCCTCTTTCCTTAGCGATTCGTCCTGACGAAGCTGGTAACTCCATCACAAAGCACTTAACTCCCGATGAATCTTTGCTTCTTTACTGGTATCAGAACGCTCTTGAGAATGGACGAACTGCCCTATTAAACCGAGCACGTCTGGAATTTCATCGGGCCCAATTAGAAATCTCCCAACGAGCGAATGGTATGAATCCTTCTAAAAGTGAACCAGAATCCTACGAACAATTTGCCTTTGACATTCTAAAGAAAGAACAAGCACAGACCATAGAAAACTCCAATAGCTGACTTCTCTAATCAAAAATACTATACTCATAAATACTCACATATAGTTCTGTATAAACTTCAACCTCCTTTAAAAGCTTCAAACCTTTGACAGACTCTTTATCTGCACAGACTATCTCCAGCTTCCTACATCCTGATAATGGAGAAAGGTCGCTAATCTCATTGTTTTTTAAACTACAAGCTCGTAAATCTTCCATATTCTCCACAAAGGAGACATCTGCCACATCACATTCATCTAAGTACAGTCTCTGTACAGATGGATAATGATTGAGAAAATGAAATTCTATCTCCTCTCCGGTGTTTATATCTTTTGGATGACAACTGGTAAAACCAAGTTCATGGATAGATGGATTATCTTCCAAAAGCTGTGCATCTATCAACAACTCTGCATCAGCTCCAGTTGTCCGTCCAAAACGAAAGGTAGACAGATTTGGCAGATTTAAAATTCCTTCTAATCCTGCTATCTCTCCGCCCCAGAAATTATCAATCTGAATCTTCTCTAGATTTCTTAAATTGGAAAGCACTGATACATTGGTAGGCTTTTGATATTCCTTGATGGACAAATGTAAATCCAAAGCCTTTAAGTTTTCCATGGTGGAAATCATCTCCAAACATTCCATTTCCTTCACAGCTACCATCATCTCCTCAATTTTATCCATTGATTTTAATATCTCCATCTGTTCCAATGGAATATACTCATAATCTACAAAATATATTCGTTTTAAGCTGGAAAGGGAAGTAAGCACAGACAACTCTGGCTCCTCTCCAGCATAGACGAACAGCTCCTCTAATCCCGACAGCTCCTTCAAAAAGTTACATTCTCCCACAGGCATATGGTCTATGTGCAGACTTGTAAGCTGCGACAATCCATTAAGCTTTTCAAGTACTGTATAAGTCTCCCCACAGCTAAGTCTTAAATATTTTAAATGTTTGCACTCCTCCAATCCAGTCACATCTACAGACTTGATAGTCAAGGTAGTATCCACTTCCAATTCTTCCAGATTTGTATATTGACCAATTCCCTCCAGAGAAGTTCCCATAATCCCTATATGCAGTACTTTTATTTCTTCTGGTTTTAAAATCGAAGAAATAGTTTCCAGACTGTCATCGGTATCTACATAGCTAATATGACTTTCTGGGGAAAAATGTAATAGTGACAGCCAAACTGTATCTGTGGTGTCAATACGGGTCAAACCTGTGAACATAGTATAATCGGAAGGCCAACTTACCTGCTTTGTGCGATAAGTCCATTTTCTTACTGTTTTTTGAAATTCTTTTTCATCCTCACAGTCCTGATAATCGCTAAAACTGTAGGAAATACTGTTAAAAGTCTCTCCATTTTCTCTCTCATAGAAGCATTTCAAATATCGGATACTTCCCAATTCTTCTGGTGTAATGTCCTTGTAATCTTTTCCAAAAATATCTTTGCAAAAGATTACCAACAACTCTCCATTGGCATCCACAGGAATATCTGTATCAGAGGAAGAAAATATTGATTTTCTGGCTGCAATATTAAAGCCAAAAATAATCAGAGCAAGAAGTACTGCAATAGACAAAAATATAATCAAAGTCTTTCTTGTCTGATTCACAGCTCTATGCATCTCTTCATTTCCACTATAATCTACCTGGATATTGATTACCGTTCCTTTTGCCTCGTCAATCAGATACCTCTGACCACAGTAGGGACATATTGCATGGGTTTTGTCCACCAATTCAAGAACAGCTCCACAATTTTTACATTCCAATCCCAAAAGCTCTGCTCTTTCATTCGTATTGGAGGTATGGATTGTATAAGTATCTGAATGATTATCCTGTTTTTTCATTACAAATTTCTCCCCTTTTATCCTACCAGAGACTTTCATAAACCTTTTACCCTTACAGCTAAGATTTCTGCAGATAGCTTCTGTTATTTTCGGATAATTGTAATCTTATTGCCATAAATGCTCTGCCAGTCAGACCACTTCTCCTCACTGATATACCACCCTGTCTTTCCCTCTATATAAAAGTATTCCATAGATGGCAATGAGAGCATCTCTTCTATTATCTCTGGTGCATCCTCTTCCTCCATTACAACATAGCATAGAAAAAGCTCTTCCAGATTGTCAAAGCCTTCAAACATTTCCCCGCTTTCCAAACTTACGTTTTCTAACAAAAACTTTTTTATTCCTTTTAGATTTTCCATAAACGAAAAATCTTCCAAATTATCTGCCTCCAAGATAGCAACTTCCTCAAGAGTATCTGGGTTTACTCTATCAAAAAATTCCGACGTCCCATATTTTGATAATCCGTCTATGCAGCAAATCCCCCTCAGCACATTATCCTCTGGAAGCAAAGAATTTTCCCAAGCTTCTGTATACAATTCCAGCCGTGTCAGACCTGTAAAATATTGGATATTGGTAGGAGAGAAATCATCTCTATGAACATCTACAATGATACAGTTCAATGTCTCCTCATACTGCTCAAAATCCTTAGCTTCATAGTAATCCTCATAACTATATGTAAAGAGATATCCTTCTTTCCCCTTTTGTATCTTTAAATATTTTATGTTCGTCAAATCTTCCTCATTGATTTCTGCAATGGGTTTTTGATAAGCTTCCATCAGAAAATCTCGAAATGCCACTGAAAATCTGCTGGCAGACTTCACCAAATGTCTTGTATAATACTGATATCCTGCCACTGCTAAACCGGTTACAAGGATTGCAACTGCAGAACATATCAAAATCATGTTTCCCATGGACATACGGATAGTTACCTTGTGATGTCTGTTAGCAGATAAATAATATTTTCTTCCACAGGATTCGCATTGATATTCATAAAGGTTAATTTGAACTAGCCGTCCGCCGCAGGACTGACAGGAATCCGGCATTTTTGCTGTTTTTTGATTCATGATACAAAAATCTTCCTCCATTTTTAAGCACAATCGAATCAAAAATTCTTCAATCTATGAACTTAATCTTCCCATATAATCTTGGCGATTGTGTCAAAAAATCTTTCATAGTCTTCTGTCACTGCTGTATGTCCAATATTTGGAAATACTTGGACCTTGCAGCCTCCTAAATCTTGTTGCAAGTTTCTCATCTTTTTCTTAGAGATTACTCTATCCTTTTCTCCTAGCAAGAGATTTACCTTGCAACAAAATGCGTTATCCTTAACCTTCCAGGAATCAAAAGCCAATTCAAACAAGCTGCGAGCTGCCACCGTAGAATCTGCTTTCCTTACATCTAAAAGGATTTGCTTGTCAATATCTCTCCAATGGTTAATCGTAAGCAAGGACATTATCTTAATCAAAAAATCACTGCTCCAACAAGGACATTTTAAAAGATTTATTCCCCCAATTCCTAAAGGATATAGAAATAAAAATGGTTTTAAAAACTCAATTCCTTTGTAAACTGGACTTAGTAAAACCAATTTTTTACATTTTGGATTTTCTTGTGCGACAGCTTTTAAAACTATATTTCCGCCCATAGAATGAGCAATAATTACATCAAATTCATGACAGCTTATACAGGTTTTCATAGCCTTTACATAATTATCTAAAATATTTCTTTTATACTTTACTGGCGTATCTCCAAAGCCAGAAAACTCATATAACTCCACATGACATGCTCTTTGATTCTCTAAATCTCTCTTTAAACGTCCATATCTGGCAGCCGAATGCATCCAGCCATGGACAATCAAGATATTTTCTGCCATTTTCTGGTTTCTCTTGCGATTTTAATCTCCATATCTGATTTGAGTCTATCAGGGTCTTATTTGACCATTGCCATAAATGATGTATTTTGTAGTAGTTAATGCCTGCAATCCCATAGGGCCTCTGGCATGAAGTTTTTGAGTACTGATACCGATTTCCGCCCCAAATCCAAATTCATATCCATCAGTAAATCTAGTGGAGGCATTGACATACACTGCTGCTGCATCAATCTCATCCAAAAACTTCTGGGCATTGGCATAGTCTGATGTGATAATAGCCTCAGAATGTTTGGTATTATATCGGTTGATATGACGGATAGCTTCCTCCAAAGAATCCACCAGCTTTATCGAGATGATATAATCCAAATACTCCTTTCCCCAGTCCTCCTCTGTAGCAGGGAGAAATTCTGGCACAATTTTACATGCCTCCTTATCAGCCCGAATTTCCACCTGTTTCTTTTCCAAGGCTTCTTTTAAAAGAGGAAGAAATTCTCTGGCAATCTTCCTGTGAACGACTAACGATTCACAGGCATTGCACACTCCAATTCTCTGAGTCTTTGCATTATCAATAATCTCCAAGGCCATTGAAAATTGTGCCGATTCATCAACAAAAATATGACAATTTCCAGTACCTGTCTCAATAACTGGAACTGTACTGTTTTCTACAACTGTGCGAATCAAACCTGCTCCACCTCTTGGAATCAATACATCCAAATATTGATTCATGCGCATAAATGCTCTGGCACTTTCTCTGTCCGTGCTTTCTATCAGTTGAACACTGTCCTCCCAAAGCCCTGCTGTGCGAAGTCCCTCTTGCAGACAGCTAACAATCGCTTGATTGGATTTTAGGGCATCGCTTCCGCCTTTTAAAATCACTGCATTTCCAGTTTTAAAGCATAAACCAAAAGCATCTGCTGTCACATTGGGTCTTGCCTCATAAATGATGCCTACCACTCCTAAAGGAACCCTTTTTTGGCCAATCAAAAGGCCATTTGGTCTTGGTTTCATGGAAAGAACCTCTCCTACAGGGTCTTCTAAAGCGGCCACTTCCAAAAGGCCCTCTGCCATAGCTTGAATTCGTCTCTCGTTGAGGGATAATCTGTCCACTAATCCCTCCTTCATTCCTTTTTCTCTGGCTGCTTTCACATCCTGTGCATTAGCATCCAAAATTTTTTCTTTTCTATCCAACAAAACCTGTGCAGCTAATGTAAGTGCCTGTTCCTTTTGAGTACTGCCAAGTCTCCCCAGATTTGCTGCTGCCTCCCTAGCCCTACTTCCCAAATCTTCCAATGTCAGCATTTTTATAAATCCTCCCTTCTACTTATCCTGAATTCTTGCTCTAAACTTCTTGGATTCCTCCAAACTTTTTCCCTAAATCTGTAATACTCCCATCGTTCTCCTGTATGGAAATATTGTTTAAATTGGCTCGCATATTGGTGCGGATTGCTTCAATATACTGTTTTCGCAGCATCTGCTGTTCTTCCTTTTCCTCTTCTGTCAGCCCGATATCTTGAGATTTATGATACAGAGCATTGATTCTATCTATCATTTCTGGTGTAATCATAGTGTTCCTTTCCAGAGAATTATCCCTTTCTGCTAATATTCCTCATTAAGATACTGCATCAAATCAAAATTAAAATTTTTATGGGCCATGAACAAGGTGCCCTTCTCCTCGCCAGACATAACCTGATAGATGATTTCTACATCTTGCCCATTGGCAATTACCATATCAGAGCCACTGTCTGTTGCGATTCTGGCTGCTGCCAGCTTAGCCGCCATACCTCCTGTCCCCACATTGCTGCCAGAAGTAGGCTTTCCCATAGCGATAAGCTGAGGAGTGATTTCTGTCACCAGACTGATAAATTTTGCCTCTTGGTTGCTTCTTGGGTCATCCGAATATAATCCATCAATATCCGAAAGCAGGATTAAAAGGTCTGCTCCAATAAGAGCTGCTACAATCGCAGAAAGGCGGTCATTATCCCCAAAATTATCCACCAAAGGAATCTCCGATGTTGAGACAGTATCATTTTCATTGACAATGGGTACTGCTCCCAAGTGCAAAAGTTCGTCAAAGGTATTTTGCGCATTATACCGAGAACTATCATTAACCATGGTATCCTTTGTCAACAAAATCTGTGCTGCCACCTGGTTATATTCTGCAAACAATTTCTGATAGACCATCATTAGTCTTGCCTGTCCAACAGCCGCAAATGCCTGTTTTTCAGCGAGACTGTCTGGTTTTTCTGGGTGATGCAACGCTCTTCTTCCCACAGCAATCGCTCCTGAGGATACCAGCACAACCTCCTTGCCCATTCCCTTTAAATCACTGATGATTCTTACCAGCCGTTCAATTTTCAGCAAATTCAAATCTCCTGATTCTGGATGAGTCAAAGATGAGGAGCCAATTTTAATTACAATTCGTTTTTTACATTTCAGCCCTTCTCTCATGGAATCTTTCATATCCGTTTCTCCAATCTTCTTTTGCTTTTTCCTTTGTCTTATATGAATTCTGATATCTATGCTTATCGAAAGGATTCTTCTATCTTTTTTATTGTGGTCTGTATGTTCGCCCAATCTCTTCAGCCACTCGTATCCCGTCCATAGCAGCAGAGACAATTCCCCCTGCATATCCAGCTCCTTCCCCGCATGGATACAATCCCTTTACTTCGCTTTGGAAGGATTCATCTCGATGAATCCGAACAGGGGAAGATGTGCGGCTTTCAACTCCTGCTAAAATACTGTCATACCGTGAAAATCCCTGTATTTTGTGTTCAAACTGCTCCATACCTTCTATCAAAGGTTCACATAGAACGTTCGGCAATACTTGTCTTAGATTAGCAAATTGATATGCCCCTTTTATCTGAGGCTCTACATCACCCAAAATTTTGGAGGAAATATTTTCTTTAAAATCTCCGTAAAGTTGTATAGGAATCTTTCCCTCTCCATGAAAATAGGCTGCTTCCTCCAGCCTGCGCTGAAATTCCACTCCAGCTAGAGGAGAACTCTCCCCAAAATCTTCTGGTGTCACAGTAACAATCAAAGCACTGTTAGCATTTTTACCAGCTCGGTCATGGTTGCTCATACCATTTACTGCCAGTCTTTCTGGTTCAGAAGATGCATTTACCACATAGCCGCCAGGACACATGCAAAAAGAATAGACACCTCTTCCCGCTTTTGACTTCCATGTAACTTTATAAGGAGCTGGGCCTAAAAGCTGGGAAGCTTTCTCTCCATACTGAACCTGGTTAATCATTTTCTGGGGATGCTGAATTCGTAATCCTACGGCAAAAGCCTTCTGTGCCATGGGAACTCCCTTTTGATAAAGGAAAGAAAACGTATCTCTGGCACTATGTCCTATCGCTAAAACTACCTGATTCGCAGTTATGGTTTCTTCTCCATTGACCACCACCCCAACAATTTTTTTGTCCTGTATCATAAAATCTGTTACCTTCGCTCCAAATCGGACAGAAGCACCAAGTTCTATCATATGTTCCCGAATGTTTTTCACAACCTGGCTAAGTACATCAGTTCCTATATGGGGCTTTTGAACATATAAAATTTCTGGGTCTGCCCCATGCTCTACCAGAAGTTCTAACACCTTTTGATTTCTTTTTTTGGGGTCCTTTACTAAAGTATTCAACTTTCCATCAGAAAATGTTCCAGCTCCTCCTTCTCCAAACTGAACATTGGATATTGGGTCCAAAATTCCTTCTTCCCAAAATTTTTCCACCTTTTTTCTGCGGTTGTCCACATCTTCTCCTTGCTCTAGAATAACTGGACAATATCCTGCTTCTGCCAACATAAAGCCACAAAATAACCCTGCTGGACCACTGCCTACAATTACTGGAGGCTCTTTAAGTACCTTCTCTCCATGATGGGGAAATTCATATACTGATTCTTGTACAAGATATATCTGGCTATTTTTAGCTTTTCTCACAATCTGAGTTTCCCTATCAACCTCCACATCTAAGGTATAAATCCATAAAATTTCTCCCTTTCTTCTGGCATCAAGAGACTGTCTGACAATTTTTAGAGATTTGATGGCATCGGAAGAAATCCTCAAAAGTTTGGCTGCCTTTTTTCTCAATTCCTCCTGACTGTGGTCTATAGGTAGTTTCACCTGAGTAATCTGTATCATAAGATGTATGGTCCTTTCTTCTTAACATTCTATTTTGATGCCCATCTTCCAGCTACAGCACCACTTGACCATGCCCACTGTAAATTGTAGCCTCCACAGATTCCATCTACATCTAGCAATTCCCCACAAAAATACAGTCCTTCCACCAATCTGGATTCTAAAGTCTTTTCCTGGACCTGCTTCACATCTACCCCTCCGCAGCACACCTGGGCATTCTCAAAAGGATTTGTAGCAGTCACCTCTGTCTCATAAGCAGTGAGTTGAGATTCCAATTTTCTCCATTTAGCAGCAGAAATCTCTTTTACCTTCTGTTCATCAGAAATTTTAGTCAGTTTAAGTAGTACCTTTGACAGCTTTCCATTTAGCATCCCATTCATCCACTGTCTGCAGGTTCTATCTCCCATTGCCTGAATTCTCTGCTCTATCATTTCCCTAACTTCGCTCTGGCTCATATGAGGAAGAAAATTGATTTTCACAGTTACCTTCTGTTTTCTATGTAATCCTATAGAAGCATAGCGGCTAATCTGAAATGTAGGGATTCCTGAAATTCCATAGCTAGTCAACTGTAATTCTCCTTCATCAGAAGCAAGAAGTTTTCCATCTACATAAACAGTGAGCTTCGCATCTGTTCGGACTCCTGCTAACTCTTTATAATGGTTTCCTTCACAGTAAAGCTGCACAAGAGCTGGAAGCGGTGTGATAATCCGATGCCCGAACATCTTTGCCAACTCATAGCCACTGCCATCAGAGCCAGTGACAGGAGCAGCCTTAGATCCTGCTGCCAAAATTAGGGCATCTCCTTTAAAATCTCCTAAATTTGTATGAAGCAGAAAAGCTTCTCCCATCTTTGTAGCATTGTCTACATGACATTGATATACCATTTTTACCCCAAGTCTTTTCACTTCCAGCAGCAAAGCCTCCACAACCGATGCTGCCTGGTCAGAATTGGGGTAAATATATCCATTTCTACTTTTGGGCAAGATCCCCAAGGATTCAAAGAATTCTAAGGTATCCTTCACAGAAAATTGCCTTAACACCTCTCCTGGAAAATCCAAACGACTGCATCGATAGTGCTCTTCCTTCTGCTCTAAATTAGTTAAGTTACACCTACCATTTCCTGTAGAAAGAAGCTTCTTTCCCGCCCGTTCTTTATGTTCCAACACTGTCACATTTGCTCCACACTTGGCGGCCTGAATTGCCGCCATCAGTCCAGAAGCTCCTGCTCCTATAATTAAAATACGCTTTTTCATATCTTCCTTTCTTGACAAACTATCTTCTATAAATTAAAGTTAATCTTTCATTTGATAGAAAAAAACGATTCCATACCAAGTATCAAAGTTTCCCTTTCATATCTTGTTGTCTAGGATATATCTGAAAATTGCTTTCTGGCAAATGTACGTTGCAACTGCAAAAGGTTTGTCTCAAATGAAAGAAACATACCAGCTATATTCACTGAATTTGAGACAAAACTTGTACAAATTGGAGCGTGCAGATGGCAGGAACGAGCTTTCAGACACACTCTAACTGGTGTAAGACTCTAAATAGTGAAAAATTTCCATCATAGAAGAAAACCACATTCCCTCTCGAAGCTTCTCCTGCTCCTTTTCTGGAAATTCCGTAATTGGAATATGGGTATGCAAGCAAATTGTAGATTGGTCCTGTGCAAATACCAACAGATATCCTGTCTCTGACACTAGGTAAAACTGTTCTTTTGTACTGATTGAAATAGGCTCCACTTCCTTCTGGTTAATAACCAGTTGATGTTCGGTTACTGTCTCAGTTTCAAGTGTAGTATTAGGGATTACTGTTTCATGCTGTGCCCGCGGAGCTGTTGCTAGAAAACCTGCTGCAAAACATACAACTGCTGTTACTAAAATCAATAATCCACAGATACCATATCTGACCATCCAATTCCCTTTAAAAGCTCTGTACTGTCTATGGTTTGAACGGATATATTTTTTCATGGATATTTCCTCCTTTAGAAACCATAAGGAATCTTAAGGATAGTATCTGCTTATTTCTGCCATTTTAAACAAAAAACCTCAGAACGGTGGCTATCTGATAATGAATCTCCGTTTCTGAGGCATGATATATTTATCCATCATATGGACGGTTCCATCTGTCATAATCATCATTCGGACGGTTCCAAGAGCCTTGTCCGTTCTGGTCTTCGATATTCTGAATTGGCCCTGTCTGGTTCGAGGAAAATGATAATGGACCATTAGCCAATGCCGAAGCTTTCATATAGCGAATAGCTCCAGAAAGGTAATACAGAGAAATTCCAATACTAATCATAGTATAAAATGGAATGCCAAAAGGCAGAAAAGACAATAAAGCCTTGATTAATAAAGGAGTAGTTCTCGTGTAGACTCCCAATTTATAAAGCTGTCCAAAGGTCAACGGAGCCTGCATACATGATGCCACAATCATACCCAGAAGCCCTACAAACAAAACTCCAAAGAAAAATAACAGTTCCATACCTACAAAAATCACAATCATAGATATTGCTACCACGATTGCCACGGTAGATGTTAGAGACTCAAACAGTTTAACCTTGGTCATAAATAATTCGGGGTCTAAATCTTCATAAAAAATTTCTTGAATCTGCCGGCTATTTTTTATCACAGCTCGCTCAGAATCCATAATAAGAACTCGATTATAGCTCCTTAAATAATCATTTATCACAGTATCGTCAATAGGCCCTTCTTTGGTATCTACAAAAATATACATATCACCATTGTCATATTCTACCTGTCGGGCCACAGAAACTGTACTGTTTTCTATGGTAAAATCTGGCACTATCTGGTCTATTACATTCATAATCCCACCTGTGGAAGCCTCAAATCTCACAAACGGAACTATAATGGTTATAAGGAAATAAATGAAAACCAGTAGAAATCCAAATAAAAATGTCTTTCGATTTTTATCCTTTAGAAAAAGTCCATAGCTTTTAAAATCATAGACAGAATGTACCATTTCTAGAAACACATTCATAAAAAATCTCCTTAATATAAAGCTTGCGCAAGAGCAATCATTACTCCAATTATTACAATTGCACATACTGCCACCATCGCTACATCCAGAAGAATCCGAACTACAACTGACATCTTGGTATTACAAGAAATCGAAATGGTAGCCATAATCCCTACTATAGCTAACAAAGCTCCTAAAGCTCCATTTACAAAATTTAAACAATGAATTCCCATAAATAGATATGCCTATATTGGCAGCTTTGGTGGGGTAAAGGATTCTCCTGTTGCACAATCTACTCCATCCATGGCAAGCTTTGTACCACCAACCCAGCTATTGACATAAAACTGGGCTGTCTTGCTCCCAATAGGAACCTGATAAACCCTGTAAATGCCGTCCTTTTTAGACATCAAGTCTTTTAACTTTGTCTTATTCCCATTAATTACTAGGCTGTTGGACTTCTGTTTGATATCATAATTCCTTCCGTCCACCACCACATTCCATGACGCCATTTTTCAATTCTCCTTTGTCTTGATAAAAATTATAATTTAACAGCTTTCATGCGTAATAGTGATAGCATAGCAAAAGCTGCCAAAATAATTTTACAATGAAATCCAAGTTTTGTCTATTCATTTTCTTATTATGCTGTCTTGTGTTACATAAAACTAGAAAACACTGTAGGACTGATACCTAACTGTGTTTTTGCTTTCGCAATCACCTAACTTTATAGATAAGAAAAAGGAGCTATTGCAAAATGCAATCACTCCCTTTTCATCCTTGGCTTCTCAAATTTCCTTACTGCTCTGTCATCATCATCATAATTTCATTGCTGCGGCTGACAAATTTGGTCATACGTTCTGGACTTAAACTTCCATGAGTCAAAGAGGCCATATCATAGAGCTGCTCACAAATCTTATTGGTCAAATCTCCTTCGCTGTTATTCAATACATACTGAACTAGCTTATGATTGGCATTGAGCACCAATGTCTCCCCATTATTTCCAAATGCAGATGGGTCCATGCCATACATGTTGTACATGCGCATCATATCTTGCATCCTTCTGCTTTCCTCAGACACAGTAATCATGGAAGCCACCTGGTCATTCTTTAGCTTTTCTACTTTAATCTCCAGCTTGTCATTACCCAAAGCCTTCTTAAAGGTATCTGTCAGTTTCTCAGTATCTGCCTTAAAAGCTTCTGCATCTTCTTCGTTTACAGTCTCCTTAAAGGTATCCGTGACATCTGCATCGATACGCATGAATTTAAGCCCTTCCTTTTTCTGTTCCAACTGGCTGATAAATGGGCTGTCAATATTATGATTCATAATCACTGCGTTTAAGCCTTCTTCACGGAACATATTGATATATTGGCTCTGCTCTTTCTCGTCAGTTACATAGTAAATCACATTTTCATGCTTCTCTTTGGCATCATCAAGGCAATCCTGTAAGGTCAGATATTTTTTATTCAAATCTTTAAACAAAACATATTCCTTGATTTTTTCTTCAAATTTCTCATCTTTCAGACAACCAAATTTGATAAATGGACTGATATCATCCCAGTATTTCTCATAAGATTCCCTGTCAGTCTTGCACATTCCTGTGAGTTTATCTGCCACCTTTTTTGTGATGTAATCAGATATCTTTTTCACAAATCCGTCATTTTGCAGGGCACTTCTAGATACATTCAATGGAAGGTCAGGACAGTCAATGGCACCTTTTAATAGCATCAGGAACTCTGGAATCACTTCCTTAATGTTGTCAGCAATAAATACCTGATTATTGTACAGCTTAATGGTTCCTTCCAGACTGTCATACTCGGTATTGATTTTTGGGAAATACAAGATACCCTTTAAGTTAAACGGATAATCCATATTCAAATGAATCCAGAACAAAGGCTCCTTGTAATCCATAAAGACTTTTCTATAAAATGATTTATATTCTTCTTCTGTACATTCATTGGGATGTTTGTTCCACAGAGGATTGATATCATTCACTGCTACAGGACGCTTTAAAATCTTATATTTCTCTTTTGCTGGCGATACTTCCACAACCTCTTTCTCGCCATTTTCATTCTCTTTTTCTTCTGTCTTTGCCTCTTCGAGAATGGTCTCTACAATCGTATCCTTTTCTGTCAGTTCCTCTTTCTCAATCGTCTCATACTGAGGCTCTGCTGTAGCATTATCCAGATAAATAGGTACAGGCATAAAACCACAGTATTTTTCCAATACCTCTCTAGCCCGATATTCATTGGAAAATTCTACACTGTCTTCATTGAGATACAGAGTGATAGTGGTTCCTGGTGTCTCTTTATCTCCATCTCCCATCTCAAACTCTGTGCCGCCTTCAGACTCCCAGTGTACAGGCTTGGCCTCCTTTTTGTAGGATAATGTATCAATCGTCACCTTGTCCGCCACCATAAATGCAGAATAGAATCCCAAGCCAAAATGTCCGATGATTTGGTCCTCATTGGCTTTGTCCTTATATTTGTTTAAGAAATCTTGTGCTCCAGAAAATGCAATCTGGTTGATATATTCTTCCACTTCCTCCTCTGTCATACCAATACCATTATCTGTAACGGTAATGGTCTTGTCCGTAGGATTGACTGACACATGAATCTGATATTCTAAGTCCTCTGGTTTCTCATACTCTCCCATTAATTCCAATTTCTTTAATTTGGTGATAGCATCACATCCATTAGAAACCAGCTCCCGATAGAAGATGTCATGGTCTGAATACAGCCATTTCTTAATCACTGGGAATATGTTTTCACTACTTATCGATAAACTACCTGTCTTGGTTGCCATATAAAACACTCCTTTTTTCCTTATGATTGTTCTTAACCTTTACTGCCTACAAAGTATTCTAGTACTGATAGAACAAATTGTCAATAGAAAATTAGCACTCATTCTAACTGAGTGCTAGTAATTTCTAAAATAAAGGAAAAGAATGAAATTAAGCGTGCCCCTGTCAAGAAGCCCCATCCATTTGTTTGAAGAAAACAGCGGTTTTTGGCATTTTCGCAGATATAGAGATATTGTTGATAAATGACCTCAAATCTATTTTGATGCTCCAGAACCTTTTTAATTTCCGAACCCTCCTTTTTATATTCACTTTCACTGATTTTCCCGTCATAGTAGTTTTCCAAAAGAGTACTTTGCTTTCCTTTAGCTTTTGCAATCCTCTCCGCTTCCTGCTCCAGATAAAGGGAAGATTCCTTGGTACAGTATCCGTTTATCTTTTCAAGATATCATTCATATTCATTTTTATACTGCTCCATTGCGTTGTTGTAGGGGCTGTCTGATGCAACGAGCCAGATAGTGCCACCAGAACAAGAACGATATCGAACAGCCCCTTTTGGTGGACCATGATTTTTTTACTTCGTACATAAATCCAGACATATTATCCTCCTTATATAATGTATTTAGGTTGTTCAAGGGATACCTATAAACCCTTAGACCTACTTCTTTACATCTCCAGTCTGATAGGAGATAATTGTTTTATTAGATTAAGAGGAAGATCGTCACTTCCTTGAGCGACTCTGCTCGTACTTGAAAGACTGATCCCTCTCTCTAATAAGCTTTCTGCGTATGAGTTGGATGTTGGTTGCTGTATGGCTTCTCTCCGTATTTAGCACAAGGTAGTGGCGCTTATTAGATGAGTGGTCTCCCAATCTGAAATCTTTTTTCTGAGATGCTTTTATGTTGGCATTGACATTGGTAAAAATAATCATGTTGCTTCCATGATAGACGATACTGGAAAAGTAGTGTTCAAAGCTTTTTCCTTTCCCAATACTTCCGATGGGGAAAATGCCTTGTTTTCCAAACTCGCGTCTTATTCCTTAAACCCCTCCGATTTTGAAATCGGTATGGAAGCTACCGGCCACTACTGGCTTTCTGTTTACTCTTTGAGAAAAGTTTCCTTCTCCATGCCATCACCCCCATCCAGACCGACGAGTGGCGCAGGGGAACAGAAATCCGCAAACTCTTCCTGGAGTACCAGTCCATCTTCTCCGATATTTTTGGCAAAACCTCAAAAGAAATCCTTCTTCAGTTTTCTTTTCAGATTCATTTTGAATCGATTTCATCTGAAACCCTGGCGGAACTGCTTGCAAAGCTCAGCAGGCAGAAAGTCGGCACTGCGAAAGCGGAACAGTTGAAAGCTGCTGTATCCTCTTCTTTTGGCGTTACCTTTGCCAAAAACAGCTTCACATTCCAGCTCAAAACACTGATTGAACAGATTTCATTTATTGAAAAACAGGTAAAAGAAACGGAATCGGAAATTTCTGGTATCATGGGAAAACTGGAATCCCCCATTACTACCATTACTGGAACTGGTAGTGTCACAGGAGCGACCATCCTTAGCAAGATTGGTGATATCTCCAAATTTGACAACCCCAGAAAACTAGTGGCTTTTGCAGGGCTTGATGCCACCATCACACAATCCGGTGAATTTGAAACAGCACATAATGTAATGAGCAAGCGCGGATCGCCATACCTGCGGAAAGCCATTTTTCAAACCGCTTTAGTCGCCTCCTTTAAAGACCCTGTTAAGTTCCTATTATCAGAAAAAGAAGGCGGAAGACAAACATCATTTAACCTGTGTTGGCGCTGTTGCAAGAAAGATGTGCAACATTATTTACGCTGTTCTTAAAAACAATCAGCCTTACGTTCTAAAAGCGTAATCCCTTACTTTACCATCCAGATCTGTCTAACAACAGGTCTTATTGTTGTACTCTTTTTTCTATTATCTACTTAACTTTTAATAGTTGGTCTTTCCACGGGTTTTTAAACTCATTCTATTGGCAATCGGTATGATTTTTCTGTA
>DEPC01000177.1 GCA_002358555.1 Hungatella sp. UBA3402
AAAAATTCCTCTGTGGTGGCAAATAATGCTGGTCGTCCTGGGGCATCCAGTCGTCCCACCTCATAAACTAAGTTATATTCAATCAGTCGATTTACTGCATGGTCTGATTTGACTCCTCGAATTTTTTCAATCTCCATCTTGGTTACTGGTTGTTTGTAGGCTATGATTGACAAGGTTTCTAGGACTACATCACTGAGTACATGCTTTTTGTGGGTTGCTGCCACCTGTATCAAATTCTCATAATATTCGGCTCTGGTGCACATCTGGTAACTTTTATCCAGCTCTATAATCTGAATCCCCCGCTTTTCCTTATCATATGTTTCCCTCAGAGCTTCTATGGTCTGTCTCGCAATATCCTCACCTTCGCCAATAGCTGCCGCTAACTGCCGTAACTCCACTGATTCCCCCATAGTAAACAGTACTGCTTCCACAATGGATTCCCGCTTCTTTTCTGTGATGTCTGCAATCTGGTCTTCTTTGTTATCCATTTTTAAGCCTGCCTTTCATACCCCTGTATTCCTTCCAGCTCCAGTTCTTCTCCTTCCGGCTCCATAATGTCTATGGTCATATCCTGGAACAATGCCTCCTGAGTCAGATAAATTTTTCCCATCTTCATTAACTCCAAAACTGCCAAAAATGTCACAACCAAGTCTAGTTTATCTGCTTGTTGTCCTAAAAACTTGTGAAAGCTGAATCTTCGATGGTTTCTAGCATAATCCATGACTGTACGAATCCTTGTCTCCAGACTTACAGGTTCTCTGCGAATGGTACCAAATCTGCTTCTGACAGGGTCAAGTTTATCTACACTTCTTTTCATAACAGATTCAAAAATAGATTGAAGCTTTGCCAGAGTCAATCCTCCCAGAAGCTTGTCCAAATCAACTGGTGGCTGATATTTTTCCACTTCCTCTGGCACTGTCGGAATCTTGTAAAGATGACAACTTGCTCCCTGTTCCATTTCAAGTAATTCCTGGGCCATACATTTATACATCTTGTATTCCAGAAGGCGGGTCACCAGCTCTGCCCTGGGGTCTTCCTCTTGCCCGTCGTCGTTTACCTCAACAGGAAGGAGCATCCTTGACTTAATATCAAGCAGAGTGGCGGCCATTACCAAAAATTCACTGACTACATTTAAATCCTCAGTGTCCATATGACTAACATAGTCTAAATACTGTTCTGTAATCAGCACAATAGGGATGTCATAAATACTTACTTTGTTTTTTTCAATCAAATGGAGTAAAAGATCTAGGGGGCCTTCAAAATTATCCAGCTTATAAGAAATTTCTGTCATTGCCCATCCCCTTTTATTCTGCAGTTTTACCTCACTTTGACTCCATTGGCATCTACAAAATGACCATCTGGGGTTGTTTCGTTCCGATACATTCTTCCTCTAAATCCATCAGATTCTGGGTTGAAATAATACTCTTTGCCATCAATCGTCACCCATTCTGTCATCATCTGGCCCATCGTGCCATCAGATATTGGATTCATATAATAGGTCATTCCATCCACTGGGTCTGTAAGCCAGCCAGTAATCATATCTCCCTTTTCATCAAACCGGAACCAGCCATAATTATCCTGGCCATCCTTTGCATCTGGGTTATAAACGGCTGCCCACCGATTGACATACGGCATTCCTGATTCATCTGTAAACTTCCAGGTTCCATTGTTTCCAGTAGTCCAGGCTCCTACTGACACATAAGATGGCACATTCCGCTTGGAAGTATTTGTGCTAGATTGAGTATTGTTTGTGTTAGATTGGTTCTGCGTATTTCGTTTTGTATTTGAAGGACGCTTAGATTTAGAGCGCCAATTAATAGCAGGAATTGGCTTAGAAGGAGTGTTGCTTCCGCCATTATTGTTATCGCTACCTGTGTTGTTATTTCCGTTATTACTGCCAGTATTATTGTTGTTATCGTTTCCGTTGTTGTTGTCGCTGCCGGTATTGTCGTTGTCATTTCCGCCATTGTTGTCATCACCATTATTGTCATCTGATGGGTCATCTTCTGATGTATCAGACATATCGAAGAATCTTACGGTATATTGAACTTCTTTTTCATTTCCATCAATGTCTGTTATCCCTGCTATAGTCACATTAACTACAGAATTGTCATTAAAGGCTACATTTGGTTTGAAAATAATGGTTGGCCCGCATCCCCTCATTCCGCCAGACTCATCTTCAACATAAAAAACACCATTATCTTTAGAGGTATTGCTGAATGTGTACTGTTTTCCCTCATAATCTAATGTGACTACTACAGAATCTGCATTCAGTTTTAACACATCTCTATCTAGGCTCACTGACCATGGGCCTTTAAAATACTTATAAGGCATAACTTCAGCCGGCCACGGAATATAACCTGCATCTACGTCGCCGCTTCCCCTATCATCAAAAGAATACATTGCCGAATATCCGTCTGAATATCCAAATCCTGTATATGCCATCTCTGGATTTAAACACCAACGTCTATGTCCTACCCTTTGAATATTAGAAGAATCTCCATCCTCCATCCACATTTCAATCACATCGTAAGCCAGATTATGCTGCATACTTCCGTATGCAATATTGGATTCACCGGCTCCCTGATAGCCTGCCTGATAAAAATCATCCTGCATATTAGCTGGTTTAGCTGGAAAATGTGACATTTCTTTGTTAGCATGCATCACAACTGCAGCCTTCTGTGTATAATCCTGTAAAGTTTCATCAATTTCTACCGAAGAAAGCCCTGCCACAAACCGGACAAAATTCAGTGCATTTAACCCATTTTGTATGGAATCCTGGCTTACCTTTCCGGCTGTATATTCATTATCTTTAAGTACTGGTTCTTCGTCATATGTAAGTGATTTCTTTAAATCAAAAGGATTCTCTTTATAAAAATCCTGGATTGCTTTTTTTCTGGCTGCAAAGTCTACAGTCTCTAGCTTTTCCGGTTCTTCGCTCCTGCCAAGGAGTTTATCTAATTGCTGAGTGAAAGTACTCTTTGGAAGAGTCCCGCCCTTTATAGTATGGTAAACAATTTCTCCACCCTTTACCATAAAGACATGAGGATAAGAACCACCAACCCCTGATTCTTCATATACTTCATTCATATATGTGTTATAATAACTACTATATTTTGAATATGTCTCTGACAGAGTATCATTACATACATCAAAGCCAGGAATTGTTTTTGCAAGCGATCTGAGGTCCGCAGCAGTTGCACTTCTGGTACTATAGTCATTAAGATCAACAAATACAAATTTTGCATTATCCCCATAGGTATCCGGCAAGTCTTTTATATTATTTAATGTCCCTTTTGTAAGCCCGCAGTGTGCTCCACCAAATATCACAACCGCTACAATAGAATCATCAAGCTGTGAAAAACGATAGGATTCTTCCCCCCCTGAGTCAATAGGAACGACAGAAATGTCTAAATCCTGGGTTTGGTCTGGCAGCATCGGCCCACTGACCGTTCGCATCTTATCTCCGCCATCCAAATCGATTCTCTGCAGTCCTGCATCTGACCCTGTAGCAGTCGGAAATCCTAGTTCCTCAGAATCCTCTGCATCTTCTGACAATTCTTGCCCCTTTGTTGCTGCATAGCTTCCTGCGATTTTAGCTCCTGAAAACACACTAGTGCAGACCAGCGTCGCCGCAAGCAGACTTGCTACTCTTGTTTTCTTCATGATTTTCTCCTTAATATCTGGCAGTTTTTTGTACAGGTTTTTCCTGTACTACCGTCATTTTTTATTATATTTCTCTGATAATGTCTGTCAATATCTATTTGCAAAATCAGAGAAATGATAATCCTTATCCTGCTGGCCTGATTTTGACAGCTATCAATTCCGCCTGATTGTTGAGCCTAAAATTGATAGAATGGGTTCCAAGTCCTCGGCTGACAATCATCATCTTATTCCCAGTTTTTAAACTTCCTTTGCAACAGTCTTTAAAAAAGTGAAACTGAGGGGTCATGAGTCCTCCCAAAATGGGAACTCCGATAGTTCCTCCATGAAAATGTCCAGAAAGTGTCAAATCTGCTCCCCATTCTGCATAAGTCTTCCGAAAGAGAGGAGAATGGGCCAAAAGAATCTGATACTGATTCGATGCTGCTTTTCCCAGCCTTTCCTCTATGTAAGAGACCTCCATCTTCTCAGAAGCAAACTTTTTATAATAACTTCTATCCAAATTTAAACCACTGATACAAATCTCCTGGTCTAATTGCTCACTGGCATTTGACAGATGGCAAACTCCCAGTTTTTCTAATTCTTCTACCAGTATATCATATTGGTTTCCATAAAGATAGCGTTTTCGGTCCATACGATTTTCATGATTTCCATTTCCATAATAGACAGGATATCGTTGTACCAACTGTCCTGCTAAAAATAAGGTGGTCTCAAGTCTTGCCTGCTCTTTGACCACCATCATATCTCCTCCTATCAGAATCGCATCTGGCTTAACATTGTCAATTTCTTTTAAAAGTCGCTCTTGTCCTTTGCCAAACCAGTTGTCATGCAAATCAGAAAGAAAGACAAATGTTTTTTCTGTCTGAATCTTCTTTGATATCAGCTCATAAACACTGACTGAAAAATATTTCCGTTCATAAGCGGAACGAAGGCAGCATCCAAATACTGCTGCCCCCATTGTAACCACAACTTTCCACATAATTTTCTCCATTTATATAGATAATCTACAGTCTGTTTCTCACATATGAGTAAATGGTGCCAGCTCTAGCCGGATAAAATATCCTTGTTCATGTTTACATACTGGACAGATTCCTGGAGCTTTGTTAGCTGTCAGTACATGACCACAGTTTAGACACATCCACCCTGTCGCTGTGTCTGAAACAAACAGTTGATTTTTTTCCATCAAATCTGCAAACAACTCAAATCGGTCCCCATGAATCTTTTCGATTGCTGCAATCTGATGAAAGATTCTTCCGATTTCATCAAACCCTTCTTCTTTTGCCTTGTCCCCAAACATCTTGTACACAACATCATGTTCTTCATATTCATTATGTCTGGCAGCCCGAAGGAGGTCCACTGTATTTTGAGAAATATTTACTGGATATCCTCCATCAATATGAATCGTATCTCCTGACAGTTCTTTTAAATAATTATAAAAAATTTCTGCATGTTCCTTCTCCTGGTCTGCTGTAAATTGGAATACTGCCTCAATTACTGGTAGTTTTTCTTGTTTTGCAATCCCCGCTGCAAAGGTATAACGGTTTCTAGCCTGGCTCTCTCCGGCAAAAGCACGCATCAAATTTTTCACTGTCTCACTATTTTTTAAATTTTGCATAATTAAACTACCTCCTAGTTATTGATAATCTTTACTTAAGAGGTAGTATCCTCCAAACCTGAAAAATTATACTTTGTGACTAATACCTGTTTACCATGATAAACCATAAATTTCTTGCAGATTTCTTTATTTCTTGTTCCTAAATACTGGGTCTGCTGGGTAAGTGCCCACGATTTTCTGCATCGTCCTCTGCACTGCATCCTTTGAATTTTTCCAATCCTTGTCAGCATTTGTATAATCATACTTCTCAATCAGCCAGTCAATATCTCCTTGAACTCGTTCTAGTTCACGGTTCATCTGCCCAAATAAGATAGGAAATACCCTGTCTTGTTCCTTTTTCCCCAGCTCTCTCTCACATATTTCCACCAAATCTGCAAAATGGTGGATGCAAAATCCTCTTGAATGTTCCACCAATTTTAAAAATTCTTCTTCATGTTTTACCTGATGAATAAATGTATCCAATACTCGAAGATATGTCTCATTCACTCTATCACACACATAACAATGACTTTCTTCCTGGCGAATCCAGTGACTTAGTTTGCAGGTTAGTTCCTCTTTTTTCTTAAAACGTCCCAACATAGTGGCTGGTCGAGGTGAAAATTCTTCCATCTGGTCCTTGAGCTCCCGACGCAGCCAAGCTAAT
>DEPC01000069.1 GCA_002358555.1 Hungatella sp. UBA3402
GACACTGACCCGCTTGTTACCTTCTTGGACATAAAAGCGATTCATAAATTCATAAGCTACAATAGGGTCTCTGATTCCATCATTAATCTGATGATCATATAAAGCTGCCCATTTTGCTCCAAATTCCGATTGTTCTGTCAAAAGAGGCATGAAATTGCTGGCAAATGCATTGGTGCGTCCTTCTGTTTTTGTTCCTATAATCTTATTCAACGGAATATCCATCAATCCCAAACTTACTTCTGATACAATCTTTGTGTAAGATAAAATATTATCTAATACTGGAAGATAGGGATACTGTCCTTTTGTCAGAGAATCCTGGTAATGCTTACGCCCCCGCTTTAACGCGCCTATATAATCATATAAAGCCATTTTAAGACCTCCTTATTCCTAATTTCCTTGCTCAACTTTTTCATTCCCAATGTATTATCTCAGCATTATTTATAGTATCTTTTTTATCGTTTTTTCACCCAATTCCCCCATATAAAATCCCCAGCACAAATACAAACACTGCCAAGGGAACATAGACAAATTTTCCAAGATTTCCAAACCATTTTCCCAAAGGCTTCTCTCTTCCCTCGGAAAGCTCCTCTCCAATCTCCTGCCAGCCAAGGACATAATAGATAGAAAATGCCCCTAAAAGCGCTCCAAATGGTACTACAAGAATGGTAATAAAATCCATCCAAGCTCCCACTGTTCCTTCGTCCTCAATAAACACTCCCACACCTAGAGCTACTATGCCACATAAAGCAGCCATCATAGAATGAGGAAGTCCAAAACGGGTTTGCCATGATTCACAGACTGCCTCAAACATATTGATAAGGCTGGTAATCCCTGCAAATGCCACAGATATAAAGAAAAATACTGCAAATACATTTCCAAAAGGCATCTGAGCAAATACTTTAGGCAAAGTGATAAACATCAGTGGCGGTCCACTGGCAGGTTCTATTCTAAAGGCAAACACTGCAGGCATAATTGCCAGTCCTGCTAACATGGCAGCTATGGTATCAAACACTGCTGTATTGATAGATGCTTTGGGAATATCTTCCTCTCTGCTTAAATAAGAGCCATAGACAATCATTCCTGAACCAGTAATGGAAAGAGAAAAAAATGCCTGTCCCATTGCCATGACCCAGGTATCTGCTTTAAGCAAATATTCCCATTTAGGAATAAATAGAAACTGATAGCCAGCACTTGCTCCTTCTAAAAAAAATACCCGAACAGCTAATATGATAAACAGGCAAAAAAATGCAGGCATCAGCACCTTATTGATTTTTTCAATTCCTTTTGTCGCCCCCACAATCAAAAGACCACATGCAATTATCACCACCAGAGTATGACAGGGAATATTGCCAAATGCCGAAGACATTTCTCCAAAAAATGTCGCTGGTTCCTTTAAAAATAATTCTCCTGTCAGTCCAGCTCCTAAAGTCCGCAAAACCCATCCCAAAATTACGGAATAACCAATGGCAATTCCAAGAGAACCCATAAGGGGAATCCACCCCAAAATATATCCCAATTTTCCCTTTCCTCTGCTATTCCAGCAGTATTCATAAGAACCTAAAGTTCCTGTTCCTGCCCTGCGTCCCACTGCAAATTCTGCTGAAAGTCCTACTAAACCAAACAATGCAATAAAAAATAGATAAGGGATTAAAAATGCAGCTCCTCCATACTGTCCAAGGCGATATGGGAACAACCAGATATTCCCCATGCCCACTGCAGAACCTACACATGCTAGTACAAATCCCAAAGAATCTTGGAAGCTGCCATTTTGATGAAGGTGACTCCCTGCCTTGTGTTTCTGTAGATGCTGACTTTTCTGTTTCTTTAGGTTTTTTAAATCCATACAGTTTTCATCCTTTTCTTTTTATAGGCATTTCAAAAAATTTTCTTTTTTTCTGTCTTTTTATCTTGGTTTTCAAGAATGCTTTTCTCTTGCTTTATACTCTCGTTTAGTATATACCAGCAGCACAGATTTGTAAACATAGAAGTCAGCAATTACCTATTGCTGACAGGCAATTTCAAATGAGCATAAGCTGTTATAGATTTTCCTTTCAGAGAATGTATATTTGTGGTAAACTATTTATTAGTATCTGTAGTTTGTAGAGTATGCCTTTCTATTTCAACAATAACTACTACAAGTAGATTCTATTCTATTAAAGGAGGAAGCACATGAGTCAAACCTACAACAAATTAGTAAAATGTTACAAGAGTGTAAAGAAGAAAATAAAATTCCAACCAAAGATAGCATTGGTGCTGGGTTCTGGATTAGGCGATTATGTAAAAGAAGTGCAGGTGACAGCTACCCTGGACTATTCAGATATTGAAGGTTTTCCAGTATCTACGGTTCCTGGCCATAAAGGGAGATTTGTATTTGGCTATGTAAAAAAAGTTCCTGTGGTTATTATGCAGGGAAGAGTTCATTATTATGAAGGTTATGCGATGGAAGATGTAGTTCTTCCTATCCGGCTTATGAAAATGATGGGGGCAGAAGTTCTATTTTTGACCAATGCAGCAGGTGGAGTCAATGAACATTTTCATGCAGGAGAATTGATGCTCATCAAAGACCAGATTAGCTCTTTCATACCTTCTCCTCTTATTGGGCCAAATATTGATGAACTAGGTGTGCGTTTCCCAGATATGAGTGAAATTTACAATAAAGAACTGCGTGGTCTAATCAAAAAGGCTGCAAAAAAGCTGGATATTCCTCTACAAAAAGGTGTCTATATACAGCTATCCGGCCCAGCCTATGAATCTTCTGCCGAGATTCTCATGTGTCGAATGTTAGGGGCAGATGCTGTGGGGATGAGTACTGCCTGTGAAGCTCTGGCTGCCAATCATATGGGCATGAAAATCTGCGGCATTTCCTTTATCTCCAATCTAGCTTGTGGATTAACAGATAAGCCATTAAGCCACAAAGAAGTCCAGGAAGCAGCAGACTTAGTTGCCCCTCTGTTTGAACGCTTAGTAACAGAATCTATCATTTCCATAGGAAAAACATTAAAACTATCAAGCAAGAAAAACAAATGAAACTATCAGGAATTGCCACAATAAAAAAGGCGTTCTATAAAAAATAGCCTAGTCTAGGAGGCCAAAGATGAAAACAGTGATTATAGGAATTGCGGGAGGTACTGGTTCTGGAAAATCTACATTTACCAACCGACTAAGGGAAGCTTTTCAAGAAGATGTAGCAGTTCTGTATCATGATAATTATTATCGGGCTCAAGATGATATTCCTTTTGAGGAGCGCAAAAAAGTAAACTATGACCATCCAGCTGCTTTTGAAACAGAGCTTTTGCTCAAGCAATTACAGGAGCTCAAAGAAGGAAAATCTATCAAATGTCCAGTCTATGACTATTCTCAGCATAATCGTTCCGCCAAAGTGATAGTGGTAGAACCAAGGAGAGTAATCCTTTTAGAAGGAATTCTGGTGTTAGCTGACGAAAAGCTGCGTCGTCTTCTTGATATTAAAGTCTATGTGGAAGCTGATGCTGACGAGCGAATTTTAAGACGAGTAATCCGAGATGTAAAAGAGCGTGGACGAGATATAGAAGGAGTTGCTGAACAGTATTTGACTACTGTAAAACCTATGCATTATCTGTATGTGGAGCCAACCAGAGCCATGGCAGATATTGTTATCAACAGTGGCAAGAATCCAGTAGCATTTGAGATGGTAAAAAATAATATTGAAAAAATTATTGCTGCTTCTTCTCTATAATATTATTCCAATTCACTTTTGTGTTTCCTAGTAAATTTGATGGATAAACATATAAGGAGATGGAATGATAGTATGGAAATTAACAGGGAATAGAAACTATACCCCACTTAATAAAGCATTGCCAGAAAGGGGAAACCTATGTCGCAAGATATAAAAGAGAATATGATATCTCAACAAGAAACCAAAGAACAGTTCCAACTTTTAGAAGATTTGGAACGATTCAAATCTCAGAGCTATCAGGCAGCAACAGAAATCTTACAAGCAGGAAAGGTGAAGCCTGGTCAGCTGTTTGTGGTGGGATGCTCCACTAGTGAAGTGTGTGGTGGAAAAATCGGAACTGCCTCTAGTCCAAAAGCCGCCCAGGCAGTATTTGAGGGAATTTGGAAAGCTGCAAAGGAAAAAGGAGTATGGCTGGCTGCCCAATGCTGTGAACATCTCAACCGAGCGTTAATTCTGGAACAAGAGGCAGCAGACCAATATGGCTATGAAGAAGTCAATGTAGTTCCTCAACCAAAAGCAGGAGGGTCTTTTGCCACAGCCGCTTATCATGCATTTTCTCATCCTGTTGCTGTGGAACATATAAAAGCTCATGTGGGAATGGATATTGGAGATACACTCATTGGGATGCATCTAAAAGATGTCGCGGTTCCTGTGAGAATTGCTGTAAAAGCAATAGGGGAAGCCCATGTGGTATGCGCCAGAACCAGACCGAAGTTTGTAGGAGGTGAACGGGCTAGATATGATTTAGGGAAGATGTAAAAACTTAAAAAGGAGCTGTTATACAAAAGATTATTAAAATCTTTGTAAATCAGCCCTTTTTTCTTTGTCATCATTTTCTCTTTTAACAATGACTTCTATAATCATGAAAAGACTGCAGCCCCCTATCTCCTGCTGCAGTCTCTTTATTTATATACCCGTTATACAATTTATCGTCTTTCCTCAGAAGTGTTGGAAGCATCAGAGCCATCTATCATATCATCTACACCTCGCTCCACATCATCCATCATTCCGCCAATCACTCCAGTACTACTCTCCTCCTGGTTGTTATTGGTTCGTCCATTTGTTCCATTGCTAGAACCAGTTCCATTAGTAGTTCCAGTGGTAGTTTCTCCAGAACCACTTCCAGTAGCAGTAGTGCTTTGGGTAGAGCCAGAGGAGTTATTACTGCTGCCAGAATTATTATCGCTGCTACAAGCTGTTAATGCAAGCATGGACATGGTAAGCAAAATAGTAAACATGCAGATTCTGATTTTCTTCATAATGACATTCTCCTTTCTGTTTTCTGTGTTTATTATGTACTTAGGGAGAATGTTTTATTCTTTCCTTTCTTATCCTCTATCTACAGTTTTTAACCATTTCTGTGCAGACGTTTCTTTTACTAGAGCTATTAAATTTCCCAAACTATCTTTTAAAAATACCTTCTTTTTATGATTAAATCTAGTCATCAATGATTATCTATCACATCTGACATATTGTAAAGGCCAGCTGGTTTTCCTGCCAAAAACTTTGCTGCCTCAATGGCTCCTTTGCCAAAAATTGCTTTTGAATATGCAGTGTGACTAAATGTCACAACCTCGTCCTTTCCTGCAAAAATCACGTCATGTTCTCCTACAATCGACCCACCACGGACTGCCGAAATACCGATTTCCTTTTCATCTCGTTTCTCATGGCGCTTTGAACGGTCATATTCATAATGATATTCGTTATTCAGAGCTTCATTGATAGAATCTGCCAAGGCCAAAGCAGTACCACTTGGAGCATCCAATTTCTGATTATGATGCTTTTCCACAATCTCTATATCAAAATCAGAGACAGCCAAAGTTTTGGCAGCTTCTTTCACCAGCTTTAAAAGAAGATTGATTCCCAAGGACATATTGGCAGAGCGAAGCACCGCTGTCTCTTTTGCGGTCTCTGAAACCTTTTCTACCTGCTCTTTGGAAAGTCCTGTAGTGCATAATACAACTGGCATCTTTTTCTTAACACAATAATCTAAAAGATGGTCAACCGCAGTAGCAGAAGCAAAATCCACAATCACATCTGCTTCTTCTTTTACCTCCTCCAAGGAATTGTACACTGGATAATCTTGTTTAAACTCAAGATTTTTGTCAACGCCAGCCACAATCAAGATATCCTTCTGAGCTGCTACCAATTCTGTAATTGTCCGTCCCATAGCTCCATTGCAGCCATGCATAATCATTTTTACCATTTTAAATTTCTCCATTAATTTTCTGATTACTTGCGATTAAGCTTTATTACCAAAAAGTGCTTCTCTTATCAAACAATGGGAATCGACTACAAAATACCATATTCCTTCATAGCAGCAGCTAAATTTTTTTGATTGGCTGGTTCCATCTCAGTCAAAGGCATACGCAAAACTCCTACATTTTTCCCCATCAGATTCATAGCAGCTTTTACTGGAATGGCATTTACCTCACAGAATAATTGACTCACAAGGGGAACGGCATCTAATTGCAATTTTAGACTTTTCTTCACATCTCCGTCAAAAAATGCCTGGCACAGTTCATGAGTCTGTCTCGGTGCAACATTAGACAGTACAGAAATCACACCTTTCCCTCCCATGGCAAGAAGAGGAACAATCTGGTCATCATTGCCAGAATATAAATCTATACTGCCATCAGCCATGGACATCATTGTGGCAATAGAGGAAAAATTACCACTTGCCTCTTTCACTCCTACAATATTGGACACCTCTCTACACAATGTCACAATGCTTTCTGGCTTCATAGTTACTCCCGTTCTTCCTGGAATATGGTACAAAAGAATAGGAATTTTCACTGACTCTGCAATGGATGTATAATGGGCAATAAGCCCCTTCTGAGTAGCTTTATTATAATAAGGCGTCACTAGAAGAAGTCCGTCAGCTCCCGCCTTCTGCGCTTCCTGAGATAAATGGATAGCTTCTCTGGTACAATTGGAGCCAGTTCCTGCCACTACTGGAATTCTTCCCTTTACAACCTGGCAAGTATAGCGGACTACTTCTATATGTTCTTCATGGGTCATAGTAGAAGATTCCCCTGTTGTTCCACAGGAGATAATGGCATCTGTACCTTCTGCAATCTGTTCCTCTAAAAGCTCTTCTAGCTTTTCGTAATTTATCTCACCATTGTCCTTAAATGGAGTGACAAGTGCTACCCCAGCTCCTTCAAAAATTGCCATAATAAAATCCTCCTTTTGTCTTTTTGTCAATAACTGCTAAGTTTTGCTATCCAATTTCTGCATAGATTAAAACATCAAGTAGAGAAAATTTTCCATACTCGTCGCGCACCCCATGCGCCGTCTTAGCGGCATACTTCCTCTGCTATGCAACAAAGAGTCCGGCTTGCTGGACTCTCGCGCCGGAGCGCGGCTGCAACAGCAGCCATTTTCCTTATGCGCATAGTGCGCATCCCCAAAGGGTTTTGCTTTATAGGACGCAATTTCCTATAAAAAAAGGGCCAGCCAGAGCTGGTCCTTAAAGATTCTTTAAGTAGCTCCCCATCCGGCTTCGGATGACAGTCATAGAACTCTTTGCCCTATGCCCAGATTCATACTGACAGGCAGTACTCCTCTTCGGCGCTCTCCCTTTCTGCTGCCATCGACTGCACCTGCTGCATCCGGCGGTTTACTCATGATTCGCGCGACCTCTACTCTTTATTTTAGGTATTTGCGAAACTCAAATTCTGTTAGAATATGCTCTCAATGTAGACTTGACTTTTGCAATCACCTACTGTTTATTTTCTTGACATCCCCTACAGCTAAAGCAGGAGAATTCTTGCATCAGCCACTGCTGCATTGGCTGATGCCTTAGGGTATCTCAATGTCTTACGCAGTGTCCACAAGCTAGTTTATACGGTTCCCGTATGCTCTATAGTGCAGTCGTGTTTATGCTGACTACAGCCGCAACCCTTTGTTTCGTTTGTCCATCTTCCATTACTTGCGTAAATTCGATGGACATGTTTTATATTCTAATATGTTTATACTACCATTCTTAATTCCCTTTGTCAACTTCCAGATAATCAATGGTGGAAATAACATCTACATAGGAGCGAAGTTGTTCTGGAAACGATCTGCCAGTGAGTATTAGTTCCATATCATCAGCCTTGCCGTTAATCAACTTCTCAAAATCTTCCATTCCTACAATATTCCGTTCTACAACTCCTAAAACTCCATCTAGAATCAATAAATTACATTCTCCTGTGGCTATAACCTTTCTGGCAAAATTAAATCCATTGCGGATATTGAGCAGTTCTTCTCTCTTTTCTTCTTCAGAAAGGACTTCAAAATATGTGTCTGCCTTCTCAAACCGAAATACCTTAAATCTGGGCTCCATGCATTTTAATACATCTAACCCTTCCTGATGGCTACCTCTTAAAAATTGAATCATAATGACGTTTTTCTGTCGGGTCAATGCGGCTACCCCTCTTCCAATAGCAAGAGCTGTCCTAGCAATGCCAGTACCACATATGACTTCCACTTCACCACGTTTCATTCTTTTGCACCTCTTTTTATCTTCTGGCTTGCCTACACCACAGTTTCCAATCTCAGGCATGCCCTAAACGATAAACTACATCGTTCGCATATCGTAGCATAGTTTCACGAATTTTGCAAGGTTTCTTACGATTTTATAACAGTTTTAATAAAATTTTTATACCAGAAACACCATTTATTCCCCAAATTCCAGCTTACTCACGGAAACTTCATAGGCTGTCCTCTTTTCACATTCACTGTCGCTAAGTTTCTTGGTGTATTCCCGACTCTGAACACGCCCCCAGATGCGCACCCTAGCCCCCACTTCAAATCCGGCTGCATATCTTGCATTTCTCCCCCATGCAATACAAGGAATGTAATCAGACTTTCCATAAGGACGATTCACTGCCAACAAGATATCTGCAATTTCCCTGCCTAAAGGTGTTTTTCGATAAATGGGGACTTTACAAATATATCCATCCAAAAATATTTGGTTGGTTTTTGTATAATCTGTAAATTCGTCCATAAAATTGATTTCTCTTACAAAAACAGATAATACTAATCGGTTCTTAGCCCCCTCGTGGCGGTTATAAGAACGAAATTGACCGATGGCCTCCACTGTACAGCCTATGTAATCCTCCTCTACATTTAAGAGACGTTCTGATACCATCAGTGGAATAATATCCGATTGTTCACTTAAACGGCTGACCTCCAAATCTACTACATAAAATCCTTCGCCAAATACCTCATGACTAAATGAAAAACCAGATACCACCTTTCCAATGACTGTAACCTTGTTGTTTTCAATCGCTTTTTCTGACATAGTATTTCTCCTCTTCAAATCCCTATTATTAGTTTTTTGCCTTGCAGCTAATAATAATTGTATGCTGTGGAAAGTTATTCCATGATAAAAACCGTTCGTTTCCTTTCGACACAAATTTTCAGTTTAAACTTTTATAAAAATCATTTCTTTTTTTATACTAAAAATTTATTTTTATACTTAACATCATAAACCACAGTCTAGCTGTATTGTCAACAAAGATTCATGAAAAATCATAAAATATTAACAATCTATGGCAATATTTATGCGAATTAGACAAAACAGTTGAAATTTTAAACTACTTCCCCTATACTTAATCTATCATCATTTTACTATTTTTCACAGGAGGATAACAATTTCATGAAAAAAATTTTCACTAAACGCCTTTTTATCTATATGTTGGTGGCACTTCTCTTTACAATTACAGCTCTATTTGCATTAGAGACTTTGACAAACAAAAAAAATAATACCACTAACAGTTTTGATAAACTGGAAGAAGTAAAGGAAAAGTTATCCGCCAATGAGCAGAATATAGCACAGCTCACAGCAAATTTAAGTGAAGATAATCTTGCTAAAACCAGAGCATTTGCAGATATGCTTGCCGCTGATAAATCCATTAATGGCAATGTTGACAGACTCAATGAAATCAAAGATAGACTAATAGTAACAGAACTACATATTATTGATGAAGAAGGGATTATTACCAGCAGCACGGTTGATGAGTATATTGGTTTTGATATGAAAAGCGGGGAACAATCCAATGCATTCATGGTAATTGTTGATGACCCTTCTGTTGAAATTGTACAAGAACCGCAGGTAAATGCAGCAGAAGGCATAGTAATGCAGTATATTGGTGTGACAAGGACAGATGAAAAAGGACTTGTTCAGGTCGGTGTACGACCAGAAGTTTTAGAAAATATGCTTGCTGGCACAGAACTTCCAGTTGTCTTAAAGCAGATTGACTTTGGAGAAAAAGGTTATGTCTATGCCATTGACTCTCAAAGTAGACAAATCTTAGCCCATCCAAATACAGCCCTAATTGGTACTTCTGCTATCAATGCCGGATTTCCATCAAAATTGATAGGAACAGGCAGGGCAAAAATCAATGGTGTAAATGGATATTATGTGTCAGAAGAATACCAAGGTAAAATAATTGGTACCTTCATGCCTTCCAATGAGTATTATAAGGACCGTACTAACCAAACTATAGTCGTTTCTATCAGTATGCTTCTTATCTTTGGAGTCTTACTGTGTATGATTAATTTGATGGTGGACAGAAAAATTGTTCGAGGGATTAACCGTATCTGCGAATCTATGAAAAAAATTGCAGAAGGAAATTTTGATATCACTGTAAATGAACAGGGAAATCCAGAATTTACTCAGCTCTCAGAGAGTATCAATAAAATGGTAGATGGCATCCGTCAGAATATCAAGGAAAATGAACTGCTCTTAGAACGACAAAAAGATGATGTCAGACAAAATCGAGTGCTGATCCAAAATATAAAAAATGCATGCTCAGATTTGCAACATGCTTCCAGTGAAACATTAGAAAATGCAGGTAATATTTCTCATGGTACAGAAGAACAGGCAAAAGCCGTGGAAGACTTAAAGCAAATTATGTCACAATTAACACAGGAACTAAATAATAGTATGAATGTTTCCGTGGAAGTGACAACAGCAACAGGAGATACAGAAAAGCAAATCCTAGAAACACAGTCACAAATGGAACAGTTAAAAAACTCTATGCAGAATATCAGCGATATGTCTTTATCCATTGAACAAATTATCGGTGAAATCAACTCTATTGCACAGCAGACCAATATCCTTTCCTTAAATGCTTCTATTGAAGCTGCAAAAGCTGGTGAGATGGGAAAGGGATTCGCTGTTGTAGCAACACAGGTTGGTGAACTTGCTTCCCGAAGCTCTCTCGCCGCAAAAGAGACAAATGAACTGATTACGAATTCCATCCATGCTGTAGAAAATGGCAAAGAAATCACTAATCAAACGGTAAGAGCATTTGATACTGTGGTGAAAAATATCAAAAAAGCAAGTTATGATATGGAAGGAATTATGGGAATGGTGCGACACAATGTAGACACTGTGACAGATGCTGTCAGCCAAATTGGAAGAATTTCCGATGTTGTAGAACAAAATGTGCAAATCTCTCAAGATACAAAACAAGTGTCTTCTGATATGGCAGATATTACAGGAAAACTTCTCAAAATGGTACATGCTTAACTCTAAATAGATAAAGATAAAAATCCGCGGCTTATGCGAAAAGAGTATTATTTTCACATATACTGCGGATTTTTATATCTTGTTGATATCTTCTTAATTCATAAAATATAAATATTCTTTTATATTATTATCTCTAATTTTTCTTAAAGGATGCTCTTTTGCGCATAGTTGGGTCTAAAATCCGTTTTCTGATACGAAGATTCTTAGGAGTTACCTCCAGCAGCTCATCGGTATCAATAAAATCTAAGCACTGTTCTAGACTCATATCTTTGGGCGGAGTCAGCTTCAATGCCTCATCTGCACTCGAAGAACGAGTATTCGTCAATTTTTTAGTCTTGCAGACATTAATTTCAATATCTTCAGATTTTGGATTTTGACCTACTACCATTCCAGAATATACTTTTACTCCTGGTCCAATAAACAATATTCCCCGTTCCTGGGCGCCGAATAACCCATACGTAATGGATTCGCCACTCTCATAGGCAATTAGAGAGCCAGTCTTTCTGTAGCTTAAATCCCCCTTGTATGGAGCATACCCGTCATAAATAGTATTCAGTATGCCGTTTCCCTTGGTATCGGTCATAAATTCACCTCGATATCCAATCAATCCCCTTGCAGGAATGGAAAACTCTAGCCTTGTATATCCTCCATTTGCAGGACTCATGCCCTGTAGCTCTCCCTTCCTGGAAGTGAGCTTCTGAATCACAGAACCAGAGAATTCCTCTGGCACATCAATATAAGCCAATTCCATTGGTTCCTGTTTCTGATTCCTCTCATTAAATTTATATAATACCTCTGCCTTGCTGACTGCAAATTCATATCCTTCTCTGCGCATATTTTCAATCAACACAGATAGATGCAGTTCCCCTCGCCCAGACACCTTAAAGCAATCTGGTGAGTCTGTTTCCTCTACTCTAAGACTTACATCGGTATTTAGTTCTCGAAACAATCTCTCCCTTAAATGTCTGGAAGTCACATATTTTCCTTCCTGCCCAGCCAGAGGACTGTCATTAACCATAAAATTCATGGCAATTGTAGGTTCTGATATCTTTTGAAAGGGAATTGCCTCTGGATTCTCCGCAGAACATAAGGTATCGCCAATATGAAGGTCTGTAATTCCAGAGATAGCAACAATAGAGCCAATCTTAGCCTCTTGAACTTCTATCTTATTTAATCCGTCAAATTCATACAGCTTGCCAATTTTTACTTTCCTCATAGTTTTAGGGTCATGATGATTTACCAAAGCACATTCCTGATTGACACGAATGCTTCCGTTATCCACTTTCCCAACTCCGATTCGTCCTACATATTCATTATAATCAATAGTGCTGATTAAAACTTGAGTTCCTGACTCTGGGTCTCCTTCTGGTGCTGGAATATGCTCAATAATTGTTTCAAACAATGGCTGCATATCTACTTGTTCATCTTCCAGATTCCGCTTAGCATAACCTTCCCTTGCAGATGCAAATAAAAATGGACAGTCAAGCTGTTCATCGGAAGCATCCAAATCCATAAGAAGTTCTAAAATTTCGTCAACTACTTCCTCTGGCCTTGCTTCTGGTCGGTCAATCTTATTGATGCACACAATCACTGACAAATCAAGTTCCAATGCTTTGCGCAACACGAATTTAGTCTGAGGCATAGCTCCCTCATAGGCATCTACCATCAAAATAACACCATTAACCATCTTAAGGACTCGCTCTACTTCTCCGCCAAAGTCAGCATGACCTGGAGTATCAATAATATTAATTTTTGTGTCCTTATAAAAGACTGCTGTATTCTTAGACAGAATCGTGATACCCCGTTCCCGTTCAATATCATTGGAATCCATGACCCGTTCTGCTATCTGCTGATTAGCTCGAAATACTCCACTCTGCTTTAATAATTCATCTACTAGAGTTGTTTTGCCATGGTCAACATGAGCAATAATCGCAATATTTCTTACATCTTCTCTTTTCATCTTCATAGACTTTTCTCTTCTTTCCTCTAAAAAATATACCTTGTGTGCAAAGCAGACTATAGGTTACTCTCCCCGTACATCCAGTAAGAAAATGACCCTTTACTTGCTGCGTTGCTGCGACAGCAGCCATTTTCCTTATGTGTGCAGCGCGCATCCACCGAAGGTTTTTCGCTTTATAGGACGCAATTTCCTATAAAGTAAAAAACTAAGGACTCATTTATGCCCTTAGTTTCCTGTCTTGTTCACAATTTAATAATATATCATCATCTCAAGCGAATTGCAAGAACATTTTTAATCAAAACCATCAGGAAATCCCGCACTTCTAAAGTGGAAGATGAATTGTGTTTCCTTTTGCTGCAAATTTAACTAGCACAACGAGTTAAGCTATATTATAACAAAATTTTACAGACAAGTTACTTTCCCATCAATCAACCCATAATACTCATTATCGCCTAACTCAATCTTTGCTTTGCCATTCGTCCCCTCTATCACCTCTGCTGACAATCTCTCTATTTCTCGAAAAGGTACCATAGCTGTTATCTCCACCAGTTCTGTATACTGACTGTCAATAACTGCAATCTGGTTCTGTCCCAGAATATACTGAATCTTCCCGATTCCTGTATAATCGGTCCGTATTTTCATTCTTTTGCCCAGACATTTCTCTACAATTTTACTATTTTTAAGTCCCTCCTGTACAGCTCCTGAATATGCCCGTACCAGACCTCCAGTTCCAAGGAGAGTTCCGCCAAAATATCGTATTACTACCACACAGATATTGTGTATTTCTTCCCCAAGAAGTACATCTAACATGGGGCGACCTGCTGTCTGACTAGGTTCTCCATCATCATTGCATCTTGTGCATTGGTTTCTATCTCCAATCACATAGGCAGAGCAATGATGTCTGGCATCCCAATATTCTTTCCGCATCTTTTCAATAAAAGCCAAAGCCGCTTCCTCTGACTCCACTGGCTCAGTCCTGGCAACAAATCGAGACTTTTTTTCTACCAGTTCTCCTGTGCCGCCTTCCCATAAAATTTTATACTGCTCCACCATATGTATAATCCTTTCCTGACTTAGATGCATGTATCTTAATGTGTTTGAAACAGCTCCATGTATCAAAAACACCGCCCCACCAGTATCCTGAGATACCAAGGGACGGTTTCTCTATTTTTATAAAAACTATCTCATACTATCCAAAAACAATATTTGCTGTTTAGGATTCACTTCACAATTACAATGCTGAATAGCCAAACGCATTTACCAGTGCGTCTAATTTCTGCTTTTTCTCACACAATGGACAGTGCCGATAGTCATAAGAAGCATAATCCGGCAAATCCTTCTTTCCAAATACTGCCTTAATCGGAACTCCATCCACCTCATCTACAGCTCCAAAAATCGCAGAGACACCAGACATAATTCCATGATAATACAGGATACTCTCAATCACCTTATTGACAGTAAGTCCTGTGGTAGCTGAGGATACCAATACCAACACATGCTTGTCTTCAATCATATGCACTAAATTATCTCGGAAAATAATCTGGCTATTATTATTGAACTCTGGGCGCACTACATAGATACTCTTATGGCGATTTATAGATGTAAATCCACCTTTTGCCAATTCATCAGATAAAAATGCCCCAATCACTTCCATACCTTCCATACATACAATGGTATCCACAATTGTATCAAACAAATACAAACCTGCCATTACCTTGGCAACTGCCTTTGCCTCGCTGGTTCTACTTTTAAGCATCGTCAAGTCCAGATAATAATTGATATGGGCATGATTGGTAGCAAAATGTCCTGGAATCACTCTCATCTGTGCAGTAGTTCCCACAGTTCCTATTTTTCTCAATCTTGTCTCCATTGGCAAATCCCCCTTATTTATTGTGAATACTCTCAAAAATTCTCCTTACCTGCATCTTAGATAGACAATTTTCCGAAAGTATTCCTCTATATTCTTTATTACCTGTTTTATATTATACTAAACTTTCTGATTTCACACAACTATTTTATACTTCTTTTATCTGATGACCTTATCTTCACCTAAATA
>DEPC01000160.1 GCA_002358555.1 Hungatella sp. UBA3402
TGTTTCAATTTCAAGTGCATCCGCAATTCTTTGAATATTTTCAAGCGATATACTACGTCTATAGCATTCAATCGCACTAATATAAGTACGATGCATACCACATTTATCAGCAAAATCTTCTTGTGATAATCCCATCGCTGTACGATATTTTTTTAAATTGGTTCCAAAAACTTTTACAATATCCATAATTATAGCCCTCCGATTTTATATTATAATTTTTGAATACAATAAGTCTACATACAATAAGTATCTAAAACAAAGAGCATAATATTGACAGAACATTTGTTCTAAAAAGGTGTTGAAAAATCAAAATTCCTATAGTATAATGGGGTCCAATGGATTTTGCAGAGTATTAGAAGAGCAAAGAATGACATAAACTGTCGAAGGCTTGCAAATTGTTATTATTTATGTATATAATAAAAGTCATGTCCAGATAGGAGAAAAGAATTATCTGATGAGAGAGGCAGATATTCTGATAGGGACAAGGAATTGATGGAATTGTTTCTGTTATGAATGGCTACAAATGGAAATGCATTAAGATATGGAGGGTAACTATGGCGAAGGCACAGTATAATGCAGACAGTATTACTGTTCTAGAGGGATTGGAAGCTGTCAGGAAAAGGCCAGGTATGTATATAGGAGGCGTGGGTACCAAGGGTCTAAACCATCTAATCTATGAGGTTTTGGACAATTCTGTGGACGAGCATCTTGCAGGATATTGCAATCATATCTGGCTGACCTTGGAGGCTGATGGTTCTTGTACCGTAAAGGATAATGGCAGAGGAATTCCTGTGGAGATGCATAAAAAGGGAGTATCAGCGGAGAGAGTGGTCCTGTCAACTCTTCATGCAGGTGGAAAATTTGATAATCAGGCATATAAGACCAGTGGTGGTCTTCATGGTGTAGGCTCTTCTGTGGTAAATGCCTTATCAGAGCATATGGATATCAAGGTTTATAAAAATGGACTGATTCACCATGATGCTTATGAGCGAGGAATTCCCACTGTAGAGCTGATAGATGGGCTGTTGCCCACTATGGGGCGAACAAAGGAAACTGGTACAGAAATCAATTTCCTTCCTGATGGGGAGATTTTTGAGAGGACAAGGTTTAAGGCAGAATGGCTAAAAAGTAGGATTCATGAGACAGCCTACTTAAACCCAGGGCTTACAATCACGTATTCCAACAAGCGAAAAGACGAGGAAGAGACGATTGTCTATACAGAGCCAGAAGGTATCATAGCTTATGTAAAGGAAGTAAATCGAGGAAAAACCCCTATCCATGACCCCATTTATTATAGAGGTTCTGTAGATAATATCGAGGTGGAGGTAGCATTTCAATTTGTAGATGCATTTGAGGAAAATATTTCTGGCTTCTGCAACAATATTTTTACGCAGGAGGGCGGAACCCATCTTGTCGGATTTAAAACCAAATTTACCATGTTAATCAACAGCTATGCGAAAGAACTGGGAATTTTGAAGGAAAAGGATTCCAATTTTACAGGGGCAGATACGAGGAATGGAATGACAGCGATTATAGCTATCAAGCATCCAGACCCTATTTTTGAGGGACAGACAAAGACCAAAATGGCCAGTGCCGATGCAACCAAAGCTGTATTTACAATAACTGGAGATGAACTGCAAAGATATTTTGATAGAAATGTGGAGGTTCTGAAGGGAATTATTGGCTGTGCAGAGAAATCTGCAAAAATCCGCAAGGCAGAGGAAAAGGCCAGAACCAATATGCTCACAAAGTCCAAGTTTTCCTTTGACAGTAATGGAAAGCTAGCTAACTGTGAAAGTCGAGAGGCAGAAAAATGTGAGATTTTTATTGTAGAGGGAGATTCTGCCGGTGGTTCGGCAAAGACAGCTAGGAATCGAATGTATCAGGCTATCCTGCCTATCCGCGGAAAGATTCTCAATGTAGAAAAAGCCTCCATGGACAAGGTTTTGGCCAATGCAGAGATTAAGACTATGATTAATGCATTTGGTTGCGGATTTTCGGAAGGCTATGGCAATGACTTTGATATTAGTAAGCTTCGTTATCACAAGATTATTCTGATGACAGATGCAGATGTAGATGGAAGTCATATTGATACCCTTCTGCTTACATTTCTCTATCGTTTTATGCCAGAACTTATCTATAATGGACATGTATATATTGCCATGCCTCCTCTGTTTAAGGTGATTCCAAAACGAGGGGAAGAACAATATTTATATGATGAAAAAGAGTTAGAACGGTATCGGAAAACTCATACAGGAGAGTTTACACTGCAAAGATATAAAGGACTTGGAGAGATGGATGCAAGTCAGCTTTGGGAAACTACTTTAGACCCAGAAAATCGAGTTTTAAAACGAGTGGAGATAGAGGATGCAAGATTAGCTTCCGAGATTACAGAGATGCTGATGGGAAGTGATGTGCCACCTAGACGTCAGTTTATCTATGAACATGCTAAGGAGGCAGAGATTGATGCATAGAAAGGCCCAGAAAGAGGTAAAGATTTGAATTTATCACAGGATTTTGTGATTGACGGTTGATTAGATGGAGGAAACTATGGCAGAAAAGATTATTACAACAGAATATTCGGAGGAAATGCAGAGAAGCTATGTAAATTACTCCATGAGTGTCATTACTGCAAGAGCGATTCCAGATGCCAGGGACGGATTGAAGCCAGTACAAAGGCGAGTGCTCTACGATATGAGTGAGCTGAGGTTGAACCATGATAAACCTCACAGAAAATCAGCTCGTATTGTAGGCGATACCATGGGTAAATACCATCCTCATGGAGATGCCTCCATATATGATACTTTGGTAGTGCTGACTCAAGAGTTTAAAAAAGGTATGGCTTTAGTAGATGGTCATGGCAATTTTGGTTCTATTGAAGGAGACGGGGCTGCTGCCATGCGTTATACAGAGGCTCGATTACAAAAGTTCGCAGAAGAAGTCTATCTAAAAGATTTAGATAAAACCGTAAATTTTATCCCAAACTATGACGAGACAGAGAAGGAGCCAGAGGTATTGCCTGTGCGAGTGCCTAATCTGCTTATCAATGGAGCAGAAGGGATTGCTGTGGGTATGAGCACCAGTATTCCGCCTCATAATTTGGCAGAGGTAGTGGAGGCAGTAAAAGCATTTATTCATAATCCAGAGATTGATACTTTAGAATTGATGAATTTTCTTCCAGGACCAGACTTTCCTACGGGTGGAATTATAGCTAATAAAAAAGATTTGCCAGCCATCTATGAAACGGGGATAGGAAAGATTAAGCTGCGAGGCAGAATAGAGGTGGAGCTTGGCAAACGCAAAAGCGATAAGGACAAGCTGATTATCACAGAAATTCCTTATACAATGATTGGAGCTGGAATCAATAAATTTCTTGTGGATGTGGCAGATTTGGTAGAATCCAAAAAATTGACTGATGTCACAGATATTTCCAATCAGTCTAACAAAGAGGGAATCCGCATTGTTTTGGAGCTAAAAAAAGATGCAGATGTGGAAAAAATCAAGAATATCCTCTATAAAAAGACCAAATTGGAAGATACCTATGGTGTCAATATGCTTGCTATTGTAAAAGGACGTCCAGAAATCTTAAATTTAAGGGGAATTCTTAAAAATTATTTGGATTTTCAGTATGAAAATAACCGAAAGAAATATCAAGCGCTTTTGGAAAAGGAATTGGAAAAGAAAGAAATCAAAGAAGGACTGATAAAAGCTTGTGATGTGATTGATTTAATTATTGCAATCCTGCGTGGGGCGAAGAATTTAAAAGATGCCAAGGCTTGCCTGATGAATGGAGATATTTCTAATATTCGGTTTAGAACTTCTGGATTTGAAGCTGATGCCAAGCAACTGCATTTTACAGAAAAACAGGCAGCGGCAATTTTGGAGATGCGGCTTTATAAATTGATTGGCTTAGAGATTTTGGCTTTGGAAAAGGAATATAAAGAAACTTTGAAGAAAATCAAAGAGTATACCAAAATTTTGAACAATAAGGAAGCCATGGACCAGGTAATCATGAACGATTTAGAAAGCATCAAAGAGGAATTTGCTTTGATTCGTAAAACAGACATAGAAGACAGCAAAGAAGCTGTCTATGTGGAGGCTCCTGCGCAGGTTCAGGAAGTGGCATTTGTCATGGACCGTTTTGGATATTGTAAGCTTTTGGATAAGAATACCTATGAGAGAAACCAGGAGACTGTGAATGAGGAATATGTCCATATAGTGAGATGTATGAGTACAGATAAGATTTGTCTCTTTACTAATGGTGGAATTATGCATCAGATTAAGGTAAAAGATATCCCTATGAGTAAACTCCGAGAAAAAGGAATTCCAATCGATAATATCAGTAAGTTTGATGGAAGTAAGGAGGAAATCTTATATTTATCCAATTTAGGTGAGATCATAGATTCAAGATTGATGTTTGCTACAAAAATGGCCTTGATAAAATTGGTGCCTGGGGACGAATTTATCACAAATAACCGAACAGTGGCAGCTACCAAGCTCCAAGAAGGAGATGAACTTCTCAGCGTTCAGGCAGTAAGAGAGGAGTCAGAGGTAGTTCTCCAGACAAAAAAAGGAATATTTTTACGGTTTGCTTTGGAGGAGATTTCAGAATTAAAGAAAAATTCCAGAGGAGTCAGAGGAATTAAGTTGGAAAAAGAGGATGAATTGGAAAGATTGTATTTAATTGGAGAGAATCCTGTGATACAATATGGAAAGAAGGAAGTTCATTTGAACCGATTGAAAATAGGGAAACGAGATGGAAAAGGAACCAAGGTAAGATTGTAGAAGGAAACCATAATCACTAGGAGGTAAAACAGATGTCAGAGAACAAGATACCAACCCCACATATTGGGGCAAAGCAAGGAGAGATTGCAGAGACAATATTATTGCCTGGGGACCCTCTAAGGGCAAAATATATTGCAGACAACTTCCTGACCGATGCGAAATCATTTAATTCTACCAGAAATATGCTGGGATTTACTGGAATCTATAAAGGAAAGCGAGTTTCTGTTATGGGGACAGGCATGGGCTGTCCTTCCATTGGGATTTATTCCTATGAGCTTATCCACTTTTATGGCTGCAAAAATTTGATTCGTGTAGGAACTGCTGGAGCTTTACGGCCAGAGGTGAAGGTGAGAGATATTGTATTTGGTATGGGAGCCTGCACAACCTCCAATTATGTGAAACAATTTCGATTGCCAGGAGATTATTCTTGTATCTGTAGTTATGAATTGCTGGAAAAGGCAGTTGAAATTGCAAAGCAGAGAGGATTTTCCTACCATGTAGGCAATATACTAAGTTCGGATATGTTCTATAACCCTGACCTTCCTTTTGTTGGAACTACATGGGATAAGATGGGAGTCTTGGCAGTTGAGATGGAGTCAGCAGCACTATACAGCAATGCTGCTTATGCAGGTGCTCATGCACTGTGTATTTTGACAGTTTCTGATTCAGCAGTTACTGGAGAGGCCACTACCGCCGAAGAACGACAGACTACCTTTACCAATATGATGGAGCTTGCATTGGAATTGGCATAGAGCAACTGGCGCAATATCAAAAGCTGTATGAATGTTTAGAAGATAGGTTCCTGCAATATAATTCCGTATTTTGTGGAATAATACTAATGAATGTATGTTATATAAAGACAAATGTATTTTTAAAGCGGAAAAATGTTGATTTCTTTGTCATTTTGTTGTAGGATATACAGGAATTATTTTTATAAAAATTTACTGCAAAGCAAGGCATATAGATGGTAACTATGATTGATTAAGCATCATATTAATGCCTATTACAGTGGTTAGAAAGGAATGACAGAGTATATGGAATTAAAAAGAAAACTTCGGGTTGGTATTTTAGGAGCAACAGGAATGGTAGGACAGAGGTTTATCTCTCTATTGGAGAATCATCCTTGGTATGAAGTAGTTACTGTAGCAGCAAGTCCCCGTTCTGCTGGAAAAACTTATGAAGAAGCAGTAGGAGGCCGCTGGAAGATGAGCACACCTATGCCAGAGGCAGTAAAGAATCTGGTTGTCATCAATGTAAATGAAGTGGAGAAGGTGGCAGCCGAAGTAGATTTTGTGTTCAGCGCAGTGGATATGAGCAAAGAGGAGATTAAGGCTATTGAAGAGACTTATGCAAAAACAGAGACTCCGGTAGTATCCAACAACAGCGCTCATCGATGGACTCCTGATGTGCCTATGGTAGTGCCAGAAATCAATCCTGAACACTTTAAAGTGATTGAATTTCAAAGAAAGCGTCTGGGGACAAAAAAGGGATTTATTGCTGTAAAACCTAACTGCTCTATCCAAAGTTATGCTCCAGTACTCACTGCATGGAAAGAATTTGAGCCTTATGAGGTAGTCGCAACTACATATCAGGCTATTTCTGGCGCAGGAAAAACCTTTGGCGATTGGCCGGAGATGGTAGAGAATATTATTCCATATATCGGCGGAGAAGAAGAAAAGAGTGAACAGGAGCCATTGCGCTTGTGGGGAAAGATTGAAGATGGTGTCATTGTCAAGGCTAACGAACCAGCCATCACCTGCCAGTGTATTCGAGTTCCAGTACTCAATGGCCATACTGCAGCAGTTTTTGTAAAATTTAAGAAGAAGCCATCTAAAGATGAGCTGATTGAAAAGCTAAGAGCATTTAAAGGGCTGCCTCAGGAGCTGAAACTTCCTAGTGCCCCAGAGCAGTTTATCCAGTATTTAGAAGAAGACAATCGGCCTCAAGTATCTTTAGATGTGGATTTTGAACATGGCATGGGAATCTCTGTAGGACGTCTGAGAGAAGACAGCATCTATGATTATAAATTTGTAGGACTTTCCCACAATACAGTTCGTGGCGCAGCAGGAGGAGCTATCCTTTGTGCAGAACTTTTGACTGCACAAGGCTATATCGAAGTAAAAGAATCGATTTAAAAATTGATATTTCTATATGAGGAGGTAATAATCATGGGGTACACAAAGACAGAATTTGGAACAATGAAGGATGGAAGGACCGTTTATCGCTACACCCTAAACAATGAGCATGGGGTTTCGGCTTCTTTTACAGACCTTGGGGCTATCTGGCTGACAATGCTGGTGCCAGACAGAGAAGGAAACATGGCAGATGTGGTTTTAGGGTATGACACAGTGGAGACAGTCCTCACAGGCTCTGGACATATGGGAGAGCCTGTAGGCCGGTATGCCAACCGTATTGGAGGAGCAAAATTTACTTTAAATGGCAAGACCTATGAATTAGCCAAGAATTCATCAGGAAAACACAGCCTGCACAGTGGGCCAGATTTTTACAGAAATCGTGTTTGGGAGACAGAGCTTGAGGAGACCCAGTTAGGCACAAGCATCCATTTTTCCCTGTTCAGTCCAGATGGGGACCAGGGATATCCAGGTAATGCCAATATAACAGTCAGCTATACTTTGACTGCTGATGACAGCTTGAAACTGGATTACCATATGGTATGCGATGCAGATACGATTGCCAATTTTACGAATCATGTGTATTTTAATTTGGCAGGACATGGCTCTGGCTCTGCTATGTCTCAAAAGGTATGGATGGATGCAGATTATTATACTGTAACAGACCAGGATTCCATAACAACTGGAGAGTTGGCCACAGTGAAGGAAACTCCTATGGACTTTACGGTGATGAAGCCATTGTCCCAGGATATTGAGGCAGATTTTGAACCCTTGAAGCTGGGAGGAGGTTATGACCATAACTGGTGCTTTAATCATCCGGCTGGAGAGCTGACTTTATGTGCCAAGGCTTGTGACGAGGTCAGCGGAAGAATGATGGAAGTATATACAGACCTTCCAGGAGTACAGTTATATACAGGCAATAATTTAAAGGCAACCTGTGTCGGAAAGGATGGAGTTTCTTATAAACCAAGAGATGGATATTGCTTTGAGACTCAGAATTATCCAGATGCAATAAATAAAGAAAATTTCCCATCAGCAGTGGTAAAGGCTGGAGAGGAATATAAGACTACTACTATCTATAAGTTTTATACCATTTAATTGTTAAGCGTTTATGGTAAAAAGCAGAGCTGTTACAAAATGACAAGTTTCTACAATATATAGCATGGATATTGGCGATAGCTATGGTATATATTGTAGTAGTTATCAAGCATCAATAAAAATCATTTTTGATTGCTGTAGTTAGATTGAAACAAAATAATAAGCGG
>DEPC01000219.1 GCA_002358555.1 Hungatella sp. UBA3402
TCCTTATGGTAATAGGGGTATTTTCTATATAAATTCTTGCCAAGTCCTCTTTTTCCTGAATATCTTTTCTGTTCTGTGTCAATTCTTTAACCTGTCTGAAAAGAGATGCCAAAACCTTGTGATTTTCTTCTCTGTAATAGGCTACCTTATCACTATAAACTTCTAAAACTACAGGTTTTGTCCTGTTATATCCTGCAGGCGGTTTTACCTCGATCAAAATGTAAGTTCCTGCTTCCAGAGCCTGTGGCATCTCCAGATATCCAGTGTTCTGTTCACCATAAAAAAGTTTACTTTTGTCTGCACTTTCCATAAGACCATCTCTGGCAGTTGTATAAGATTTAAACTCTCCTATTTTTTTGCCACTTTCATCTTGCATAATAATCTGGTCTTCTTCTCTGCAGATAGGAATTCCTGCTGATATCAGGCCGCTGTAAATGTCTCCTTGTCCTGCTGCTCCTTCTGAATCTTTACTAATATTGGATGCCCCCATCCCTTCCAAAAACTCCTTACTTCCAGTAATACGAATTTCCTCTTCATAAAACTTTGCCTCTCCTGTTCCATATTCTGATTCCTCTCGCTGTGCTTTGTATAAGCGAAATATTGCTTGGTCATGTAAGAGATTTTCCTGGGTTTCAGAATCCAACTTTTCAATTCTCAGTATGCTCTTATAGGGTATATCAACAAATTTACTATAAGCAAACCCACGATAACTGCTTTCTCCACTATCCATTGGCTCCATATCTGATAGTTCTTTCTCAGGTATAGTCATACTCCATGGCACTAGGGCATGGCAATACCGATTCTCAAACGCTTTTGTACTTCCAATTATTGCTGTGCCATCTTCGGTTTTAGGAACAAAATGATATCGATAGACTTCAAAATCTCCCTGATAATTGTGAGCCTTTATTGCCTGGTTTTCTCCTTTAAACCAAATATGAAATTTTCTTTGCAAATCTTCAGAACTATCTTCTTTATGGTACTGATAATAGCTGCTCATCTCTTCTGGCATGTTTCTAGTTTCTTCATAACCACCATAAATTGCTGGAAGGGTAATTTCCTTTGGGTCTTCAATCCGATAATGTCGATTTTTAAAATCTCCTAGCTGCTCATACATGGGTTGCTGCTCTACAATCACATAAGTTCCATAGGGCAGCGATACAGAGATACCATAACACCAACCATCTTCCTGTATATCTGCACTTAAAGTAGTCTTATCATAATCAGCTCCCCCATTTTCCTGACAATCCCATTCAATCGCATAAATATTATCAAGATTATAGGTAAAAAAGGGCTTTAAATAATCTTCTGCTTTCTTGATTGCTTCTCTTAAAGACTGGTCATATAGTTGGTCGCTATAGGCAAGCTCTACGGTTTTGTTTTCTATCTTCTGCTCATTTTCAATCCCTGTTGTATTCTCAATATCTTCTGGTTGTGTTTCCTTTTTGCTATGTAACAGTTTTTCTACTTCTGTTTCTAAATACCAGTCAATTGCAAATTGTCGTACATAGTCAGATACTGCTGTATTCTCTTCTGCTTTGTGAGATGAACTCTCTTTGCTTTCCAAAGACTCTAATTTCCATTTATCCTGATTAGCTACCCAAATCGCATCAAAAAATTTTTTATAATTATATTCCCGCTTTATGCTGCTATCTGCATTTGCCTTGGTTGCAATCTCCAATACTGGTCTATATTCAGAACCTATATTTAGATTATCAAAATCCTCTATTTCTGTATCTGTCACCTTATCCTTCATCAAACCATTTCCGACAGAACTTTCCGACATATCTGTGGATAGTAGTTCTGCCATCTTTGTATAGAATTTAGGAACAAGCGCAGGATAAGTCTGTCTAATGTTATTGGGGTCTATAGGTTCTCCTTCCTGTGTTATCCATAAGATAGTTCCCTGGGCATCGCGATAGATTCGCTCTAAATTGCTTTTCAAATAGACTTTGAATCGAAAATTAGCCATGGCCTTTTTTCCTTCTTGGGATTCCATATCCTGGATGGATTTTGTTACTTTGACAGGTTGACGGATAACTCGCTGTTGAACTCCTATCGGATTTTTCTGTGTTCCTTCTCCTGGCTTTCCATTTCCATCTTGAAATACATATTCTTGACCTGGATAAACAAGACTTACTGGCTGTATATATAGATTTCCTCCTGCTGTAACTTGATTATTATAATCCAGAGATACCTGAATCTGAGCTCCCAGTATTGTCAATGCATAATCTCCGGCGCCCATTTCATCTCCCACTCTATATCCAGAATCTGATGGCAGTTGTTCGATGTCTTCCTGAGTTAAGGTTATCATAACCTGAGGGAGAACTAATTTATAGACAGTCTCTAGAGAGATATCTTTATCTGTTTTTTCATTTCCATAAGAATCTATATATTGTCCTTTTGCATGACTAATCAGATACTTATCTGATTCTTCCAATATCATCTCCTCCCAACAAGATACTTCTTGAGTCTGTGTAACTGTGGCGGTGATATCTACCCATTCATAAGCCTGCATTGCCTTTCCATCCTGACCTATTAAAATATCTCCTTTGTTATAATAGAGATTCTGCTTTATCGTCTTTGACCTAATGCTTCCATCTCCTTGTGCAACTGCATCACTTACCAATACAGCGCTGCACTGATAGATTCCAAGGGTCTGCCAAGATTGAAAATCTTTATAGGTTCCAAAAGCTTCCTTGCCAGGAACATTGGAATAAGCAATATAAATCCATCTAGGACAATTCTTTTTATCTTCTGGTATCCATGGAATCCGATGAAAAATTGTGCTATCCTCCTCTTTCTTTTCCAAGACAATAAAATCCTCTGGACTTCCTATAACACCTGCATAAAGCTGAAACTGCCAGCTATCTTCTGTCTCTTTATATCCATCAATTCCTCCAAAGCTATACCAAGGATTTTCCCCATAAAAATCTACAAGACTGACAATCGCATCACCCACAGTAACAGGATTCCCATCTTGTCTAATCTTAGAAATCTCTACAGACACAATTGGATGTCCATATATGGTATCTGTTGCTGGACTTCCTGGAGTAACTCCTGATAATCCTTCATAATCAATTTCTCCTTGGCGAACTCCTCGATTATAAACTCCTTCTATCATATTGGAATATTCTGACCATGATGTTTCATTATCACTTTCTGTTTGACTAGTTTCCTCATTGCTATCCTGGTCTTTTTCTCTCTTCTTTGGAGTTTCAAACTCATTAGCCCGCAATGCCATCTCAACTTTCATTTTCACATATAAGAACTGTTCTTCTTCCTTTCCATTTAAAGCAAGTTCCTCTGCATTTTTCTTCCAATCATCTCCACCTTCATCAGAACCACTTTCTAAAATCTCTTTTACTACAGCTTCATTGATGGTCAATAAAGAAGCCTTTCCCATGGAAGAAACTACTTTGCTAACAGCAACTTCCTTTGTTTGAAAGCTTCCATCTTCATTTCTCTTTGGATAAGTATTATCCGCATCAGCTATCTGATAAATTGGCTGGCCATTTGAATCAAATAATAGTTTTTTCTCTTTCTGTCCAGTATTTACTTCTGTCTTTGTCTCTGATTCTGTTGTATCCTTGCGGAATAACTTGCTTCCTTCTGGAAATTGGCTAACTATGATGTCATATCCTTTCTCCTTTGTTCCTTGTGATGTAATCATAAAATTTATCACATTAGGCATAGTATCTGCTTCTTCTCCAGAAGATTGCTGCTCTACATAGGGTGCTCTGGTCATTGCCACAGAGCCTTTTGTGTTCGAGTCGCTCTCTTGAATATTCCCCAGATTTACCTCCAAATCAGCACCATAATTACTTTCCTGGTTATTTCGTCCATTTACAGAAAGCTCGTATCCTTCGGACCTGCTCAGCTCTTTAACATAATAGTTTCCCAGCAGTAATGGTCTTCCTATCCAGCAGTTTCCATTCTCAGTCTCATAATCCCTGTATCGACGGACATAGTTATTTCCTTCCCCATTTACTTCATAATCATCAATCTCAAGGGTATCTATATAAAGATTTTTTAAAGCTGCAGATGCCCAGCCGTTTTCCGTTGCTATCACAGAGCCAGTTTTATAGTCATAGATATGTCCTGGTGCCTCTGTAATAGCCAAAAAAGAGGCATTTCCTTCTTTATCTGTGCTTGCTATGGCTACCAAATTATCAGCTTGAAATATAACTCCTGTCACTCCATCTGGATGAATTAAATCCTCACCAGCAAATAGTCCATAAACAGCACCTTCCAGGGTTGCATCTCCTTGAGTATCTCCATAAGAGGAATATCCCTCCTTTTCCAGATTTTGAAGCTCCATATCCCGTTTATTAATATGTATCTGCCCTTCTGTACGGTGGTCATAAATCCTCCATGCATCCTCTTTTCCATCAGTTCCTCCTCCATGGGAATACAAATTGGAGGGTCCTTTTTCAACCATATCCCCCTTACTGGCAAACATAAATGCCTGTCTGTATGCATCAACAAATATCTGTGAATTTTTCTCCCCCTTAACAATATCTCCAAATTGCCCATCATTTGTCAGTTGCTTTCTTATTTTCTTTATATCAGAAACAGTTGCCAAATTTTTAGACTTTATATCGTTTGCGTCTGACAAAGTTCCCTTTTGTATTTCATGGATATTCTGGCTTGTACCTTTAATATTGCTATGGTCATATTCTACCAGTTCTTTTTCTATGGTATCTATTTGTTGAGTACAAATTTCTTCTACATAATAATCTACAACATCCGATTTTGATTCATCACTATTTAAAGTTTTCTCTATCTCTTCCTTTCCTTTTTCCTTCTGTGTCTGCAATATCCAGCCCTGGCTTGAAATTTCATGGCTGTATCCACCTCCAAATTCTGCATTTGCGCCGTTTTGAGAGGAATCTGTTGTAATAATTTCTATCGGCACATCGTCGGTATGCTGCCCATGAAGTACATATCCTTCTCTTGCTATTGTTTCCACAAAGGTATAGCTATAATGCATAGAAATAAAAGCTTTATAGGTCTCTTCACAGTCTGCTTTGCATCCTGATTTTTCATAGGAAATTTTTGCATCTGCACTTTCCGTAGGACCTACGGTTACTGCTTGCCCAGAATTAGCTATTGATTGGATAGCATTAACATCGACCTCCTCCATTTTCCAGTGAAAATGGGTTCCTTCTTCAGCCTTTTTTTCACATTCTTCTACACACCTCAGCCATTCCCAAGCTAGTTGTGCATTACTAGTTCTTATCTGCTCTGCATTTTGTCCCTGAAAGAAAACTGCAAAAGCTGGAGCTGGATGCCCATCACAAAAGGTCTTATCATAATGATAACTTTTTTCTAACTTGTAGGATGCATATCCCTGGGAATCTGTTCGTACAGAAGTAACCAAACGGAATCCATCCCACAAAACAGGGGTATGTGTGATTTCCTCTTCATAGATTGCCCCTATTCCCTTCTTCTCTTTTGTTATCAGATTTTTATCATCAAAACGCTCATATAAATCAAAGGCAGTCCCTTCTAACGGTTTTCCTGTCTCATAATCATATTTATATAATTGAACTAGATAGTCTGCATCCATATCCTCCTCATGGTGATAGATTTGAAATGCTAGATTTCCTTCTCCAGTTGTTCTTCTTTCCTTCTCCAAAATTGCATAATAGGCTGTGGGAGTATCACTAAAGTCCATCCATATGGTTCTCTGATGTTTTTCCAGCGGATGTACCCTCCCTCCAGTGGCATGTGTCCCAGAACATGCTACACATTTCCATACCTGAAGAGCTTGACTATAACATTCATCTGAGGAATCATAGCTAGTTGAAACCAATCCATAATCTGTTCCTGATGTATCGAATTTTAAGTATACCGATTGAGCTTGCATATTTGGATTGGTCATTCGCAGTTGTGTTGTAGTCTTCTCCACATTCCACCCATTTATAGGTTCATTGGACCAGGTTATACCATCAGCAGACATTTTTAAGGGAACCTTTTCTAAAAAATCTCCATCTTTGCCAGAATCATCAAATTGCAATACAAACTCTCCATCTAAACCTGCCACTTCTACAGCATATCCTAAACCTGTCGAATTCCTCAAAACATCAGGAATTTTTTTGCCGCTGACAGTTTCTAAAGAATTTACCAGCAATCCTGCAAGTTTTAGATATTCTTCCCCATGAGTTACCGCAAAATCCAACCAATCATATTTGGCTCGAACTGCAGGAGAGTGAATTACAGCCTTTAAATCCTGCTCAGACACTCCTCGTTCAATTTTCTTTAATCCTACTTCTTCCGCTTTCTGATTGATAAGAGCAATCTTGCCTGCTGCTGCTGGGTCACTGCGATATACCGCCATAAAAGACAGCATAGCCCAAAACAAAATAGCTCGTTCCTCTGAATTAAGAGCTTCTCTAGTATTTACCCGCATATATTTATCATTTTTTGTGCTGGAACAATTTGGGACATATCCAGAGCCATCAATACAATAATGATGCCATCCATCACTCCAAGCGAGTACAGTTCCTTCCTCGGTTTCTGCTTTCACTTCCTTTACTGGAAGATATGGAAAAATAATTCCACATATTAAAGTAATTGCCAAAAGACCAGATACTACCCGTTTTCCTCTCTCCAATCCTTTGCTCCACCATCTATGATACAGAGCCTTTTTCTTCTTTTCCAACCTCTATTCACCTCAGTTTCATTTTATCTGTACATTATCATCTACTATCCACTCACCCTGTTCATTTACGGTATAACCATCAGGTGTGGAGGTATCCTCAAAAAGTGCTCCTCTATATCCATTCGCTTGTTCCTGAAAATAATAACAGCGAAGCCATCTGTCTTTTCCAACTATCCAGTTCCATCCAGTCATCATTCTTCCTTTTGTATTATCTGAAATAGGATTCAGATAGTACTGATGTCCATCTTTATCCATAAACCAACCTGTAACCATATGACCCTGTGAATCAAAGCGAAACCAATCCAATATGCTTTGCCCTTTTTCTATATCTGCATAAGGATTTTGGACATAAACCCATTCGTCTCGGCATACACGTCCATCTACAGTCAATGTCCAATATCCATCAGTATCCTGCTTCCAAATTCCTTGGCTGCTTTGCATTCCTAAATTGGGGCTTCCTGTCATAGAGGATGCTAAACTGTGTCCTGTCATCACTCCGTCTGTATTTGTTTTATTGTCACCTTTTATGCCATAACTTTTGATGACTTTTTTAGAAAAACTCCCTCCAGAGCTGCCAGATGAACTACTTTGTCCGGTATCATTTTTATTTTCAGTAGTTTTATCTTCCACAGTAAGAGTTAAAGGGATTTCTATCGTATCAGTTACCTGTCCTGTTGCTGCCTGAATCACTACTGTCTTCTGTACTGTTATGTTCTCCCCTTCTGCTGCTTCATTGATAAGTTCTTGAATCCATTTGGCCTCTCGATTGGGCTGTAAGATTCCTTCCTCTGATACAGATAAAACCTCTGGTTCTGTACTACTCCAAGCAATGCTTTTATCATAAGGCTCATAAATTGTTTCCATTGGGCAGTCAGGAGCTACAAGAGCTTGTAATTGAATCTTTTCAAACCCTTTATATTCTATATTTGGATTTTCGCGATTTCCATATTTTATTGCTGAGAGATCATACCCTTGCGTCAATGGTTGAATCTCTATCTGCTCTGGTAAAATTACTGTCTGGTCATCTGTCTCAAAAAAAATAGTTATATTACATTCTGCTTCTACAACTTTTTGAGATTGGTCATGGGTTGTAGCAGTGATTACACCATGATAAACGGCATTCCCTTCCAATTTTCTATAAGGATCTTCTCTTTTTATCCTGTCATCAGCTTCCATAACCGTCTGAATCCATGAAGGTTTTTCTTTTCCTAGCATGTCAGCTTCAATCCTTATGGTACAATTTTGTTGAAATTCTCCTTCTGGAACCAGAGTTAGAAGCTCGCTATTATCCTGAGCTTTCCAGATTACATTTTGATAGAATGGTTGTTGTGGATATAGATTTGATAAGAGGTTTTGAGACTCTGTACAGATAAAAGTTTGTTCTGGATTTTTTCTATCACCAGTAAGTCTTCGGATTACTTTGAAAACTAGATTATTTTGATTTAGATTCAGTCCTTCAACTTCTGTGATAGTTTCATCTAAAATCTGCAAAGTTACCGTTACTTTGCAATTTGTATAAACAGCTTTATTGTCTATGGAGGTTGCTGGATTTGAGGCTGCTGTCACAATAGCGCTTTGCTCATAGACCACAGGGCTGATTGCTTCTAAATATCCATTTTCTGCCTGGACTCTTGCCTCTCGGTTTAAAATCTCCTGAATAAATGTGCTCTCCATATTAGGGATAATTTTAGCGTCCTCCAAAGTATATTCTGTATCAGACATCAGAAGTAATAAATCCTTATCATCTACAGACCATTTCAATGATTGGTCTGATGTACTTCCTGTTGTATTATGCTCTCCATGAATTCTGATTGGCTGTACTTCTATTGTTGAATCTAATTCTCTATTGATATATCTGGCAATTACATTGCCCAACTCATCTTGAACCTCAGTTACAATCTCTGGATTTTTCCGGTCTCCTTTTCTAGTCTGAATGACAGAAACAACAGTCTCTGTTGGATTTAGTCCAACCTTTGTTGTTACCTTTAGATATTCTACATGAAGTTCCGTATCATGTTCTGGCATCTCAAAGCTATAATTTCCTCCATTTACATAGGTCATAGGAATCCATTCTCCAGATTCACTAGAATAAGAAGGAGGTTTTACTCTTCCTGGCTCTGTTTCATCCATAACCATCTGATAATAATATTTGTCCTTATTTTTTGCAGCAGTTGCCACTAATATAATCTCTCCTGGAGCCACGGCAGCACTATGGTCTTTATCAATCATTCGATAATAGGTATTCGCCCCAGAAGGAATGGCTGTCAACAAAGCGACATCTGTGTCATAGGTTCCATTCGTATTTCGTGCATCAATTCTAGGAATCGATAACAGATATCCTTTTACTGGTTCTCCTTGATATCCTGGTGCAAAATGGTCTATGCAGAATGTAGAGTTTTTGCTGCATCCTTCTGCTGTAAATTCATTTCCAAGCTTATTTGTCACAATATAACGAACCCCATCTTCTAATTCTTCATAAAAATATCTCTCATCGCTCTTAGTTCTGGTTATGCCTGCTACTGTAACATATCTTGTTTCATGGTCTGTCCAATAGCCAATATGCGCATCTTTCGTAAATATATTGTCTCCATCCTGGCCAGACCCCACAACAGTGATTGCCTTTGCCTCTGTATCCGTAAATAAATAAGAGAGGTTATTTTCTTTTTCTGTCCCATAGCTGAATATCCCTTGTCGTGTTCCCACAAAGGTTCCTTCTTTTGTTTTTGCTCCTTGGTATGTTCTACCAATTTCCCCTGCAAATCTTGCCAGAATAAGATTGCCACTTTCATATATACCTGCGATTCCTCCAATCGCTTTTGCTCCAATCCCCCCAATTTTTCCTTGCACATAAGAATTATACAAATTGGAGCTGCTCATACGTCCAACAATTCCTCCTATATAACCTTTTCCCTGGATATGGTTTTCATCATCATCCAAAGTGATAACTCGATTGTCCACCAAATCTGCATGAATCGTCTGACCAGCAATTCCTCCTACAAAGCTGCTGTCCTCTTCTGATAAAATAATAATTTTTTCTGCGCTGCAGTTTTCAATAGTCACTCGTCCATCTTCTCCATCCACTGCTCCCACAATTCCTCCGGCATCTCCTTTTGCCTGCACACGCCCAGATACTTGGACATGATAAATATAGGAATCTCCTGTGATAGCACCGGCAAGTATTCCCACTCGCTTTGCTCCATAAATCTCTCCTGCCTCAATCCGAAGATTACAGATATTGCCTCCATCAATCCATCCAAACAGCCCTATATAATCTCCTTCTTGTCTATGAATCTGTAATCCTGTTATGGTATTGTTACAGCCGTCAAAATTTCCAGAAAATCCATGAGATACTTTTTCCCCTAATTCCTTTTTATTCTGATACCAGCCAATAGGATTCCAAGTCTTGTTTTCAGCTTCCAGACTCCCCAAGTCAATATCTTGAATCATTTCAAAATATATTCCCTTAAAATTCACTCCAGCAGCAACTGCTTCTGACAATGCCATAAGATGTTCTGGGGTGCTTAACTGGTAAGGGATAGATTGGGTTCCTTCACCTGGAAAATAGAAATCTCCGTCCCAATCCTCCCATAAATCTCCTGTGGAAACAGAATATAGCTGTACCAAATTTTCCAGGATAGAATTCGTTGGCTCCTCTTTCTTTTCTGACTCTCCAGGTAATAAAAATATAGATTCTTCTCTGTAAGCTTGAGATAATGTAGCCTTCTGACTTGACAAATTACGGTTCATAAAAGCTGTTTTAAATTTCCAAGCTGCCTCTGGTTTGATAGCTAAATTTGATTCCACAAATGTATTTTTCCCTAACTCAGCTTTTAATTTCTCTGTTGCCGAATTTTCCATACTCTCTTGATTCGATATCAATACAAAAGAGTTATCTATCTCACTTTTTCCAGCAGCATAGATTGGTATTGTTCCCTGTACTGCAAGACTTGCTGCCATAGCCCAAATACCAATTGTCAAATTTTTTCTTCTTTTTTTCATACCTAGTCTCCTCTCCTGATTCTTTTGTAATATAGCAAATCTTCTTCTATAATCTCTAAGAAAACTTCTTAACACAAGCAATAAGCATCCATCCGAAATTCGTTTTGCTTCTCATTTTTATTATTTTTTCAATAACAAGAAAAGCCCATAGTTAGCTCCATGACCTTGTGATAATTAATCTGCTGCACTGGCATATTCATAATTGTCTTATATTACGATTTTTGTATAAAAATAGATTAACAGACATGAAAAGAAAAGCTCATTAGAATATTACTCCAATTGCCCAATAAATAACTTAACCATTCAGAGTCCTAGAAAATAGTTTTCATAATTTCTAAGCTACAATCTACACAGACCTATCTGAATCGTTATATTTTTTATATTCTTTTCATTTTATCCCCCCTTTACTTGGTTACTGTTGAGGAAATTATCGACCGACATGGTCAAACATGGTATACAGAACTTGCTACCACAGATACAATCAGGAAAGAACTTCCTGGAATGTGTAATTATCATATCACAGAATTTTTTTAAACACAAGAACCTTTTTAAAACTTTATCTAAATTTAACTTGTTGTGCTAGACAGCCACCATCTGACCTACAATTTTGGAGCCTGTAATACTAAGTCTCCTGCAAATGCAAGTAAAATAGTGGCTGTTGTTAGAGAGTTACTTTTAGCTGCTGTTCTTAATTCTTCTGATGAACATCCACCTGTTTATATGGAATCTCAATTCCTACTTCATCAAAGGACAACTTAATCTTTTCCGTCAGTTCCCACTTGACACTCCAATAATCTCCAGTTGCAGTCCAAGCTCTTGTTCCCAGCATCACACCATCATCGCCCAGGCTGTCTACAAAAACTAGAATTCCTTCTTCCCGAAGTACAAGAGGGTGATTTTCAAACAGATTGTTCAGAATCTCCTTTGCCTGTTTTAAATCTGATTGATATCCAATCAGCACCTTAATCTCCAAGCGTCTCTTTTTCTGAGCTGTTACATTTGTCAAATTGCTGTTGGAGAGTGAACCATTGGGCAGAGTAATCTGTCTATTATCCATGGTGTGCAGGGTGGTATAGACTAGGCCAATCGCCGCTACAGTTCCCTCCTCTTGTCCACAGATGATATAATCCCCTATTTTAAATGGCTTCATCATCAGTAGGGCTACCCCACCCGCAAAGTTACCCAGTATATTCTGCAAAGACAAACTTAAAGCTAAGCCCGCTGAGCCTAAAAGAGCTACAATGGATGCCGAACTGATTCCCAGCTTCTCTGCTGCTACAAAAACTGCCAAGCAGCAGATAAATGCATGTACTGCTGAGAGAAGAAATTTCCTTAATGAAACTTCCATCTCCATGCGATTAAATGTCTTTGCTACCATCTTTTGTATCATTCTGGCAATCTTAAATCCCACTGCCAGGATAATCCCTGCTGCCAAGAGTCGATACCCCAATTTCACAAGACCTGGCATCCAGCTCTTTATGGTTTCCAAGATTACATTCGGTTTTAACTGTTCCAAATCCTGCTGCACTTCCTGGGCAAACTCTAATGTCTCTGCCAGGCCAGAAGCTTCTCTCCACATCATATACTCTATCTCTCAGTTACTGTTGTTGTAGTACTAGCTTTTGTCTTCTTTCCTGCAGCAGTTCCTTTTGTTGTTTTCTCTTTCTTACTTTCTGTCGCTTTTTTGCTCTTCTCTGGTTCTGCTGCTTTCTTTACTTCTTTGACTGGAGTACAAGTAAATATCTGCACACCCAAAGGTGCAAGTTGAATGGTAATAGATTCATCCATTCCATTACATTCCTCAGCCTTTGAAGTCTTTACTCTAGGATTTCCTACGCCGCAACCACCATATATCACACTCTCACTATTTAAAATCTCTTTATATTTTCCATGGAATGGCACACCTACCTGATAATTGTCATGTTGAACTGGTGCAAAGTTACATACTACCAGAATCGTCTCTTCTGGTTTATGGGTCTTGCGCACAAATGTAACAATATTGTCCTGTCCGCTTGTACAGTCAATCCATTGGAATCCATCTGGGTCATTATCTAATTCATATAATGCAGGATATTGTTGATACAAATGATTAAGCGCCTTCACATACTCTCTGGTCTGTTTATGAATGTCATATTCTAACAAATTCCATGGCAAGCTTTCATTTTCGTTCCACTCGGAAATTTGTCCCATCTCTTGTCCCATAAACAGCAGTTTTTTGCCTGGATGAGTCATCATAAACCCATAAGCAGCACGCAGATTTGAGAATTTGGCTTCAAAAGTGCCACCTGGCATCTTCCCTGCAATCGAGCCTTTTCCATGAACTACTTCATCATGAGAGAACACTAAAATAAAGTTTTCGCTGTATGCATATAACATACTGAATGTCAGCTCCCCATAATGATGACACCGGAAATAAGGGTCACATTGCATATAACCCAAAAAGTCATTCATCCAGCCCATATTCCATTTGAATAAGAAACCAAGCCCTTCAAATTGTACAGGTGCTGTTACCCCTGCCCATGAAGTAGATTCCTCTGCTATTACAACAGTTCCAGGAGCCCTCTTCTCAAACTGTTCATTCATATGCATAAAAAGTTGTATTGCATCAAGGTTCTCCTTGCCTCCCTTTTCATTTGGAAGCCATTCACCATCATTTTTGCCATAGTCAAGATATAGCATAGAAGCTACAGCATCAACCCTGAGACCATCAATATGGAACTTATTAAGCCAGAAAAGCCCATTGGCTATAAGGAAGTTTTCAACTTCCCTGTAAGCATAGTTAAAAATATAAGTACCCCAGTGAGGATGTTCTCCCCTGCGAGGGTCTGGATGCTCATAAAGAGGCTGTCCGTCAAATCTTCCAAGACCATGTGCATCCCTTGGGAAATGCGCTGGTACCCAGTCAAGTATTACATGTATACCCTTTTTATGCATATAGTTAACAAAATACATAAAATCTTTTGGGTCACCATAACGCTTTGTTGGTGCATAATATCCTGTAACCTGGTATCCCCATGAACCATCAAATGGATATTCAGCAATACCCATAAGCTCTATATGTGTATACCCCATTTCAAGCAAGTAATCAGCAAGCATTGGGGCAAGTTCCCTATAATTATAAAATCCGTCTTCTGTACCATCATCTTTCTTCTTCCATGAACCAAGATGTGCCTCATAAATTGCAACAGGTTCTTTTCTAAGAGTATCCCTGCTTTTCTTAGCACGTTCTTTCATCCATTTGTCATCTTCCCATTCAAAACCTGTAAGGTCTGCTACAACTGATGCATTTTCAGGACGCATCTGTGCTGAATTTGCATATGGGTCTGCTTTAAGAAGAGACTCACCCTGTCTTGTAAGAATTTCATACTTATATATAGCACCTGGCTCTACTCCTGGTATAAACAACTCATAAACACCTGATACTTCAAGTGTCCTCATAGGATGAAGCCTGCCATCCCACATATTAAAGCTTCCAACTACACTTACTGCCCTTGCATGAGGTGCCCATACTGCAAAATATGTTCCATATACCCCATTAATTGTCATAGGGTGTGCACCAAGCTTGTCATATATCTCATAATGGTTGCCTTCTGCAAATACATATAAATCATCACTTGTAATCTGAGGCTCAAAACAATAAGGGTCAACAAATTCTACTACATCATTGTCTGAATACTGTACACGGACTTTATAAGGTGCCTTATACTTATGTCCATCCACATATTTACCAAAAAATCCTGTTTCACCCTCAACTTGTTCAAGCTGTACTACATTGCCACCATTCATATCTGTAATAAAAACATTCTGTGCATGTGGCCTGAATACTGTAAATACTTGTCCTTTGTCAAAATCATGCAGCCCTAATATATTATGAGGTGCATTATGTTTGCCAGATACTACTTCATCAAATTCCATCCAGTTTATCCAGCGTTCTAATTTTTCCTGCATTACTATTCCTCCGTATAACTATAGTTTGTATTACGAATATTTTGTAAATCAAACAAAGCATTTCAAACCTATAAAGAGCCGCCATATACGGCAGCCCTTTTAAATTAGCCTGTAATAATTTATTAAAAATATTCAGTTTATGACATCTTTTCAACCATATCAGTAACAGCTTTTGCCATGGCTTCTGACTTTTTATCTGCATCATCAAGGGAACTTCCTACAACGCCATAATAAAACTTAATCTTAGGTTCTGTTCCTGAAGGCCTTACACACATCCATACATTGTCAGACATATCAAAATACAGTACATTTGATTTTGGAAGACCAGTAGGCTTAACTTCCCCTGTTTCAATGTCCTTAACTGTATCAGCCTGGTAATCACGGAATGAAAGAACTTTATGCCCATCAATCTCTTTAGGTGGATTTTCACGGAGCTCTGTCATAATTTCCTGGATTTTATTAAGTCCTTCAATACCCTTCATTGTAACTGACTGTACTCCATCCTTATAATAACCATATCTGTCATACATTGCAATCATTGCATCCCAGAGAGTCATATCTTTTGTCTTATAGTATGCTGCTGCTTCACAAAGTGCCATAGTTGCAACAATAGCATCTTTGTCACGTGCATGTGTACCAATAAGGCAGCCATAGCTTTCTTCAAAACCAAAGAGATAATTTCCCTTTCCTGTTGTTTCAAAACCAAGAATCTGCTGTCCAATAAACTTAAATCCAGTAAGTACCTCAATAAGCCCTACATTATAATATTTTGCTATTGCATCTGCAAGGTTTGATGTAACAATAGTTTTTATAAGCTTTCCATCCTCTGGAAGGCCCTTTGTCTCTTTAGTCTGTGAAATCTCATAATCTGCAAGCAGGCATCCTGACATATTACCAGTAAGTGTAATATATTCACCGCTCTTTGTATCTTTTACATATACACCAAGGCGGTCAGCATCAGGGTCAGTTGCAAGGACAAGATCGGCATCTTTTTCTTTAGCAAGCTTAAGCGCAAGCTCAAAAGCTTCTGCTGCTTCAGGATT